>CAYQRJ010000115.1:0-8007 GCA_964419855.1 uncultured Crocinitomix sp. | reverse complement strand
CCGTGGTACGAAAAACATTGAATTCCTTCTACTTCAATAATATGCATCTTTATAATTTAATTTATTATTAATGGTTTAAATCGTGAACAAAAGTACAATTTTCTATTTCATTTAGCCATTGTTCAACATCTAAAGCGTTGTTAACAGAATATGTGCCAATTTTTTCTCTTCTCAATACCGATAAGTATGCCCCTGAGTTTAATGCTTTTCCAAAATCGTGAGCAATTGAACGGATATACGTTCCTTTTGAACAGGTAATTAAAAAATGAACCTCATTACCTTCAATTTTAACAATGTCAAATTGAGAAATATTAATCCTTTTGGTTTTAAGTATAACTTCTTGTCCTGCTCTAGCTAAATCATAGGCTTTTTTTCCGTCTATTTTTTTAGCTGAAAATATAGGTGGCATTTGGTCGTAATCTCCAATAAATTGTTGAGCAGTTTGATAAATAAGATTTTCATTAATATGAGCTGTATCAAATGTGTGGTCAATTTCGGTTTCCATGTCAAAAGATGGACGGGTAGCACCAAGCGTTATGACGCCAGAGTAAGTTTTTTCTAACCCCATAAACTCATCAATTTTTTTTGTAAACTTTCCTGTACAAAGAATTAACAATCCAGTGGCTAAAGGATCTAATGTTCCGGCATGTCCTACTTTTATTTTTTTAACGCCAATTTTATGCTTAATTTTCCAACGGAGTTTATTCACCACCTGAAATGATGTCCAATTTAAAGGTTTGTCCACCAATAACAATTCGCCTGCTTTAAAATGATATGATTTTACGCCTGTACTCACTTTATTTAACTAAGGAATATCCAATCGCTATACCACCAACTATTAAACAGTAAACGGCAAAATATTTTAACTTAGATTTTTTTACAATGGCAATCATCCAAGTACAAGCCAGTAAGCCAGTAACAAAAGCAAAAACAAACCCTAAAGACAAAGGCACAACATCTAAGTTGGTTGAATCAAAAGCCCCATCTTTTAAATCTTTTGCAATTTTACCAAAAATTAAAGGCACAACCATTAAAAAAGAAAAACGCGCCGATTTTTCTTTATCTACACCCAGCAAAACAGAGGTTGAAATAGTTGCCCCCGACCTAGATATACCCGGCATAATGGCTATGGCTTGCGAAACACCAATAATTACAGCATCAGTAAAACTTACATTTTTGGTAGTATTTTTTGCTCTATCTGCTAACAATAACAGTATGGCTGTTAAAATTAACATTGAGCCAACTAGCATTATTTTTCCACCAAAAAAAGATTCTATCTCATCATTAAACAACACACCTACAACTCCAGCAGGTATCATTGATAAAATTATTTTTAAAGAAAATTTAGTTTCATCATTCCATTTAAATTGGAACAATCCTTTTAAAATTTGAGCAATTTCTTTTCTAAAAATAACAACCGTACTCAATGCTGTGGCAAAATGTAGCACAACAGTCATCATCATACTCTCTTCAGGTACAGATGTGTCGCCCATAATGGCTTTAGCCAATTCTAAATGACCACTGCTACTTACAGGTAAAAACTCGGTTAAACCTTGAATAATTCCAAGGATAATGGCTTGAATAACTGACATAAATTATTTAAGACAATTTACGTTTTTTCATAATGCCATAAATCACTACCACAAATCCTAAAATTACTAAAAAAGGAGCTACAGTAATTCTAGTAGAGCTAAATAATTCATCTCCATTAAAAACGTTTGGATCTTCAGAGCCTCCTCCCATCATTAATATAAATCCAATAATTGTAATTACTATTCCACCAATAATGTAGATGTAATTATCTTTTCCAAAAACAAAATCATTTTTCTCATTCATAATTCAAAGGTAATATTATCCGTATAATTTATCTAATTTTAAGCGTAAATATTTTCGTAACGCTAAAGATGTTGATATAACGGTTATTAAAATTCCAAATAAAATAATGCCTCCCAACACCATTAAAAACAGTTTTATATCGGTCATATAAATAACTGAAGGCATAAATTGTTCTATCAATAAAATAAAGCCAAACACCATAGCTCCAGCAATTACTCCTGCTAATAAACCTTGCCCAACTGCCTGCCACAAAAAAGGTCGGCGAATAAATTTTGGAGTAGCCCCAACCAACTGCATAGTTTTAATGGTAAATCGTTTAGAATAAAGTGCTAATCTTATGGTGTTGTTTATCATTCCAATAGCAACAACCAATAGCAAAACACCAAACAACAGAATAAAATAAACCACTTTTTTCATTCCAATATTAACTTGTTCAAAAGCCTCTGGTCTATAAGATACTTCATTAATAATGCCATCATATTGTTGCATCAATTCTTTTTCTATATGACGCATACTGTCAATGTTAACATAATTGTTTTTAAGGTTAATTATTACAGATTGGTCAATGGGGTTTTCTCCTCCAATAATGGCTAAAGCCGTATCTCCAACAATCTCCTTGGTAATTTCCCATGCCTCATCTGCCGACCGATAAAACGCTTTGGCAACATAAGGTTTGTCCATTAACTCTGTTTCTATTAATTTAAGTTGAACATCATTCACACTTTTATCAAAAAACAAATCAATTTCAAGCTCCTCTTTTTTTTGTTTACTTAAATGATTAACGCCTAAAATTACCCAAGCAGATATACCAAGAATAGTCAACACCAAAACAATTCCAACAATGGTCGAAATGTAAGCTGTTCTTAACCCTTTTTTTGCTTGTTTTTGATGTGATTCCATAACTAAAGCGCTAAAATAACAATAAATATTTTAGTGATGAAGTTTTATAACAATAAGGTTGTGCTTTTTAAGGTTTTTTAATTTTAATCTTTTAACAAAAAACGCTGTAATAACCTGTGTAACTTGTAATGAAATACCAATTACAATCCTGATAAATTTCGGGGACAATTTATTTAGGACGATATTATTTTTCCTCTATAAATAAAACTTATTTATCAATAAAAATTTATACATTTGCAATATGCACCCAAGTTTACAAAATAAAATCATTATTGTATTAGTCATTCTCATCTTAGGGTGGATGTTTATTCGCATTGTAAGACTACTAATCCCTTTAATCATTATTGCCATTATTGTTGGTTGGGTTTGGGATGTATTTGACAATAAAGGAGGCGGTAAAAGATACAGTAAATACGACCGCTTTGATGACTTTGAAGAATTAGATTAATCAATTTCTCAATTTTTATTGCCAATTGCCAAATAATTTTTCTTATATTTGATTTAATTATCAAATATTTTTATCCAACTGTGAAAAATAAACTATTAATAGCATTTTTTATCTTTAGCTTCTGTTTTTCTTATGGGCAAGATATCCATTTTTCGCAGTTTTATATGAACCCCATTTACCTTAACCCTGCTTTAACAGGCAATTTTAATGGCGATTGGCGTTTTACAGCTAATCAAAAAAGTCAATGGAGGTCTGTGTCAAGACCATACAACACCTTTGCATTATCTGCCGAAAACAAGGAAGAACATTTGTTGCCAGGGCTATATCACGCCATTAATTTATACAATGATGTGGCAGGTGATGGAAATTTTAGAACCATTGAATTAAACATTACAAACGCCTACCAAAAATATATCGATTCTGATTCTATCCATAGTATTACCGCAGGATTTCAAATAGGGTTTAACCACAAAAATATTGATTTTACAAAACTAAATTTCGACAGTCAGTTTAACGGCTATAAATTTGATGCTAACCTACCACAAAATGAAACTTTTGGAATTTATAAATTTACTAACCTCAACCTTGCACTTGGGGCTTTATATACTTACCGACCCGAAAAACGTAAAGAATTAGTTGCAGGTTTTGGTTGGTTTAACCTCACCACCCCCAAACAATCATTTTTTGGCGACCCTAGTATAGATAGAGATAAAAGAGTAGTTATTCATGCCAAAGCCAATTATCCGCTTAACTTTGAAATAGATTTACAACCTGGAATGTTTATGCAGTTTCAAGGTAAATATAAAGAAATTGTTGTAGGGTCAAACATTAAATACATTTACATTGATAAAAGAGGAGAATACATTGCGCCTTATGCAGGTTTATGGTTCAGAAATCGTGATGCAATTAATTTGGTGGCTGGTGCTTATTACAACAATTGGATTGCAGGTATTTCTTATGACATTAATATTTCAAAATTAGTTCCCGCTTCTCATGTAAGAGGTGGTTTAGAATTTTCTTTACAATACATTTTACATATTTTTAAACCATTAGACACCAAATACCGTATGTGTCCCGATTATTTATAATGACTAAACTCTTAATTTATATTGCTTTTTTTATAGTAGGATGTACCCAAATTTCTTTAGCACAAACCTACACACAAATGGTTGAGTTTGCCGATAAAAAAGTGCAAGAAGGAGATTATTATTATGCCATTATCTACTACAAAAAAGCCATGCAAATCGATTCCAATTCGGTTGAAATTAACTGGAAAATGGCAGAAGCCCAAAGGCATTATAAAAATTATGTTTTGGCTGAGTATTATTACCAAAAAGTATATAACAAAGAATTGGCTAAAATCTATCCTAAAAGTATTTTTTGGTTGGCTACCATGCAGCATTATAACGGTAAATATAATCAATCTTTTAAAAGCTGGAAAATAGCCAAAAAAGTATTTAAACGTCAGCGAAAATCTTACGAATATAAAAAATCTATGGCTGAGTTTAAATCAACCCTTTGGGCAAAAAAAGCCATTAATGACACCACTAATTTTATGGTAAAACCCATTGATAACACTATTAATTCGCCTAACACAGAATTAGCTCCTTTTGTTAAAGGTGATGAGTTTTATTTTACCTCTTTAAAAGCTGATAGTATTAAAATAACAGAGGAGGTTATTTCAGATGAATACTCTTTACAAATTTATCGATCTAAAATTAAAGATAGTACTTACACAACACCTAAAAAAATAAAAGATGTTTATTTAGCAGGTTATCATTCTGCTAACGGTTGTTTTAGCCCTGACGGTAAACGATTTTATTTTTCGAGATGTAATAACAATTATGAATGTAAAATTTTTGTTGGAAAAGTAAACGGAAATAAAATTACTGACATTGATAGCTTAGGAACAATTATCAACCAAGAAAATGCCACAACCACAATGCCTCATGTAGCTTTAATTGACGGAAAAGAAATTCTTTTTTTTGTATCTAACCGTGAAAAAACAATAGGTGGGTTAGACATTTGGTGGAGTGAAATTAAAAATGGAAATCAATATTCTAAACCACGCAATTTAGGTCGTAAAATTAATTCCTTAGATGATGACATTACTCCTTTTTATCATCCAACAGAAAAAAAATTATATTTCAGCTCCTCTTGGCACCCTGGTTTTGGTGGACAAGATATTTTTTATGTAGATAAAATTGATGGAATGATTTCATTTTTAAATCCTGTTAATATTGGTTTACCCATTAACTCCTCTCAAAATGATACTTACTATTTTTATGATACATTGCGTGATATGGCTTATTTATCCTCAAACAGAATAGGTTCTAACTCCATTAAAACGCCCACTTGTTGTAATGATATTTTTGTTGCCTATCTACCAAAAGAACCTCAACCCAAACAGCAGTTTGCCTCTTTATATGATTTGAATAAAAAATTACCCGTTACCCTTTATTTTCATAATGACGAACCCAACCCACGAACTAGAGATACTACTACTAACTTAACTTATATGCAATCTTATGAAGATTATATTGAATTAATTCCCACTTATAAAAAAGAATACTCAGCAGGATTATACGGAGATAAAGCAGAGGAAGCCAAAGAAGATATTGCCGATTTTTTTATTGAATACGTGGAACAAGGTGTAGCCGATTTGAATGAGTTTACCCGCCTACTGTTAATCGAATTAGAAAAAGGATATCAAATACAAGTTACCGTTAAAGGGTTTGCAAGTCCACTAGCCAAAACAGATTATAATGTCAATTTAACCAAGCGTAGAATCAACTCTTTAATTAATTATCTTTACGCTTATGGTAGTGGCGAATTTAAACCTTATTTAGATGGTAATGCACCTAATGGGGGGAGTTTAACTTTTATTCAAATTCCTTTTGGAGAATACACCGCCAATCAATTAATATCAGACAACCCAAACGACACCAAACACTCCGTTTATAGCCGAAAAGCAGCATTAGAAAGAAAAATTGAAATACAATCTGTAAGCTTAGTTACCAAAGACTCCTCTTATGCCGAAATGTCTTTTGATACAGAAGTGTATGATTTTGGAAAATCTAAACAAGGAGACATTTTAACTCACACTTTTAAACTTTCCAATACGGGTACTGATACATTATACATTAATAAAATTGAAACTGAATGTGGGTGTACTGATGCTAAAATTATTAAAACCATTCTTTTACCTGGAGAATCAACCACCATTACATTAACATTAAAAACAGCCGAAATTAATAAAGGGATAACAGCTAAAAAAGTCGTTATTTATTCAAACATTAAAGAAAAACAAAGAATTTTAACCCTAACTACCGAAATTTTTTAACTTTTTTTTGTTAATTTCATTTTTTTTTGTACTTTTATACAACCAATAGCGTTTTATATACGTCATATAATATACAGAATTACACTAAAAATCTCAATAATATGAAAAATTTATACTTAATTACTCTAAGTCTTTTTGCCTCTACTTTTGCATTTTCGCAAAATGTAGGAATTAATTCAACTGGTGCTGCACCAAATGCGTCAGCTATGTTAGATGTTAGTTCAACAAACAAAGGATTATTAATCCCAAGAGTGGCTTTAACAGCAGCCAATTCAAACGCACCAATTGGAGCGAGTATAGTTACATCTTTATTGGTTTATAATACCGCAACTGCTGGTACAGGAGCTAATGCTGTAAGTCCAGGATATTACTACTGGGATGGTGCTAAATGGGTATCAACCTCTGGAACAGATTGGAAAATAACCGGAAATGCTGGTACAACTGCTGGTACTCACTTTTTAGGCACAACAGATAATGTATCGCTTGATTTTAGAACAAATAATACCATTAGAATGAGCCTATTTAATGGTGGTTATCAATTGCGAGCTGCTGGTAATGGGACTGCCGCTTTACCTTTTTACAGTTGGAATTCAGATTTAGATATTGGGATGTATAGAATATCAACCAATACACTTGGGTTTTCTACAGGTGGTTCAGAAAGAATGAGAATTCAATCTACTGGTCAAATAGGAGTAAACGGTACGGCTGGTACACCTGATTTTTTTTCTGTAACCTCAGATAACACTAACAATTATGCTATTAATGGCTATTGTTCTTCTGCTCCTTTGGGAGGTGGAATATATGGATACTCGTCAAATACTGGTAACACTAAAGCCGCTGTTTGGGGTGATATAAACAGCACAAACGCTAGTGCTTCAGCCGTTTTAGGGCAATATCTGCAAAGTTCTGGTAGTGGTAATGGAGTGTATGGTTTTACCAATAGCACTTCAGCAAATGGTAGCAGGGGATACAAGCCATCAGGCGGAACAGGCTGGGGAGGTGTTTTTTATAATGACTTGGGTTATACAGGGTGGTTTGGGAGTGCATCAGACCAAAGATTAAAAACAAACATTAAACCATTAAGTAACTCTATTGATGTAATAAAACGCTTAAACGTTTATTCATATCAATTTGACATTGATAAATATCCTAATTTAGGTGATAGTACTACACATTTCGGAGTTATGGCTCAGGAATTAGAAGTGGTTTTACCAAATTTAGTTAAAACCAAAAATATTGATTTATATAATACTGAGCCAAATCAAAAAGATAAAGACATGAATTACAAAGAACCTGAAGAAGTTAAAACTGTTAATTATTTAGAATTAATCCCTATCTTAATTCAGGCGACACAAGAACAACAGAAAATAATTGAAGAACAGCAACAAAAAATTGATGCATTAAACAAAAGATTAAATCAATTAGAACAAGAAAAATAAGCAATATGAAATCAATACTTTTAATATTATTTGGTTTTATT
>CAYQRJ010000114.1:0-8046 GCA_964419855.1 uncultured Crocinitomix sp. | reverse complement strand
AATGCAAAAGCCACCCCTCCAAAAACCTTAACAAAAAATCCTTTTAAAAACCATTTGTATAAATCATTGTTGGTTTTTGATTGACGGTAAAACCATAGCACAGTAAAAATTACTGTAAAATATATGATCCATATAATCCAATCAATCCAGGTTATCATTTTTAGTTATTTGTTATTCGTTATTTGTTATTTGTTATTGAGTTATTCGTTATTCGTTATTCGTTATTCGTTATTCGTTATTGAGTTATTCGTTATTGGTTATTCATTATTTGTTATTTGTTATTGAGTTATTGGTTATTCGTTATTGGTTATTGAGTTATTCGTAATTTGGTTATTTGTTATTCATAATTCGTAATTGTTTATTTATGTCCTTCATCATTTAAAGTTTAATGTTTTTTGTTTAGCGTTTTTTTACTCATGGTGATACGGTTCGTTATTTAAAATGGTAAACGCTCTGTAAATCTGTTCGGTAAAGAGCATACGAATCATTTGGTGGCTAAATGTCATTTTTGATAAGGCAATTTTTTCATTAGCAGCTTTATAAACTTCATCCGAAAATCCATACGCACCACCAATTAAAAATATAATGTTTTTATATCCTCTGTTCATTTTGTCTTGCATCCAACTAGAAAACTTTATGCTTGTATATTCTTTTCCTTTTTCATCTAACAACACAATTAAGCTGTGAGGTTCTATTTTAGCCAACAACAGTTTCCCCTCTTTTTCTTTAATCTGATTAAACGTTAGTTTTTTAGCATTTTTTAAATCAGGAATTTCTATTTTTTCAATAGCCACATATTTTTTTATTCTTTTAATGTATTCATTTTCGCCTTCTATTAAAAAGGATTTATGGGTTTTTCCAATGGCTATTATTTTTATTTTCATTACGTTTGTAATACGTTTTATTTTTAGGTATTGTTACAAAAATAAGATTCATACAATAATTAATTAAAAATTGGCTCAATTATTGTTTTAAATTTTTGAAAAATAAGTTGACTTATGAAAAAAATACTATTCGCTTCATTAATTGGTTTAAGCTTTACAGGGTTTTCTCAAAAACAACCTGATGAATTGGTTGTGGTGGAAAAACAAAAAGAATTAAAAATTAAAGTTAAACCAATTTCAATTGTATCTGTTGCTCCAACATCTTTAAAACAAGCTGTTTTAACGGGCTTTAAAAGTGGAAATGCCACTACAGTATCAACTTATTTTGCTCAAAATGTAGATATTTCATTGCTTAATAAAGAAAATCTATACTCTAAATCTCAAGCAGAGCAAGTTTTAAAAACATTTTTTGCTGACCATAAACCTTCAAATTTCGTCATTAATCATGAAGGGCAATCGAGTAACGCTAAGTATTTTATAGGTACATTAACCACATCAAACGGAACGTATAGAATTACCATAAACACCAAAGGAAATTTAATTTCAAGATTAACAATTGAGAAGTAATTTGATATTATTTCTTTCTATGATAATCTAACACCCAAGCTTTATAAAAACGCCCACCTTCTAATTGACGAGATTTTTCATAGGCTTGTTTAGCAGAGTTAAAATCTTTAGAATAAAATAAAATTACATACGTTAAGTCATTTCTCTCATTATAAATTAATCGGGCATTAGGGAATTCTTTTTTAGAGAAGTTCAGTAATTTTTCAGCTCTTTTTTTATCTCCAAAAGCTCCAACCACAACATAGTACCCATTTGGCGAGTCCGATTTATCAAGAATCTCAATAAAATGATCATCAGCATTGGTTTTAACATTCACTCCGTCTTGCACTCTGTTGTTTGTATTGGCAGTTTGAGTTTGTACTGGTCTGTTTTTTAAAGAGTCTTCTAATTCTTTAATTCTAGCATTTAATGCCATAATACTATCCATATTAATAACTGGTTTTTCTACAATTTTTTCAAGTTCAACTGTTTTTATAATGGTATCTCTTTCAATAATGGTATCTTGTTTTGTAAATTGAGGGATAGTATAATGAAGCAACATTTCGAAATTTGGCATTTTGTTATAGGCAGCCACTTCATTAATTTGAACATCATAAGATAAACCAATTTTAAGATTTTTAACTAAATTAACTCCTAAATTTACTCCAACGGCATAATTACTTTTGTAAGTACCTCCAATCCATCCGTACTTTTGCCATTCAAATATTAATGACCCATTGTAGTTTAATGGTAAATTGGGTGAGTAAATGGCTAATAAACTTGGGGTTAAAGAAATACCTTTATCTTTATTAAAGAAGTATTTATAAGAGGTATTGGCAACAAATTGTCTTTCTAAGGTGTAAGACAATGTTTTTAAAGAATCATAAAATAACTGATTACCTAACACTTGTGGCACAGCAATTCCAAACTGAAAATTTGACCAAGTATAGTTAATTCCCACACTCATATCAAAATTAGTTTTTCTGCTAACAGGTGCTTGATTTAATAAAGGATCGTTATTGTCAGCAATAATAGCCTCACCAAAATTAACTCTATTATCAATTACACCTGCACTAATTCCAGCCCTTAAATTCATGGTTTCGGTTAGCTTTATTCTGTAAGAGTAAGCCAAATGCGCTTTAAGTTTACTAGTTATCCCTACATAATCGCTATACAAATCTAGTCCAATACCCGACTTTCCATCTTTCATTAATGCACCAAATGTGGCGTAATTAGTAATAAAACCATTGTTGTAATCTGTCCACTTTTGATTTCGGATTAAGGTAACAGATGCCCCTGGTTTAAACCCAATATAAGAGGGATTGTAAACATAAGGATTAACAAAGTACTGATTATACAAAGGTGATTGTTGCGAAAAAGAAATCGAGCCAAATCCAACAACAATTAATATGGATAAAAATATCTTTTTCATTTATTTATGGGTTAAAATGGTTAATGTTCCTTTAATGGGTTTTAAGTCGGGACTGAGCTCAACCAGATAAAAATATGTGCCATCTGGTAATGTTTTACCTTGATATGTAGCGTCCCAATCGTTATTATATGGAGAGCTATAATAAAGCACTTGTCCATAAGCATCAAACACATATACTTTGGCTTCATCATAAGCATCAATATTTTCAATTTTCCACAAATCATTAACGCCATCACCATTAGGAGTAAGTAAACTAGGCACACCAACTTTAGATAAATCAGGTTCAACTGTAATTAAAACAAAGGCGGTATCTTTACAGGAGTATTGGTCGGTAACCTCAACTGAGTAAGTCATATCGGTAGTAGGCCAAACAAAAGGGTCTTGAGCATTGACATCTGAAATATAATTAGAAGGCGTCCAAAAATAAGAAACACCGCCACTACCATGAAGCTGAACAGTATCACCTTCAGTAATGGTTAAATTAGGTCCTCCACTCACATTGGTTGGTAAAACAATTATAGGATGAAAAGCTGTGTCTGTTGGACAATTTTGTTCTTTAACCACTACTCCAAAAATTGTGTAACCTAATAATTGTTGATAAGAAAATGATTGCGTAGCTTGACCTGTACTAATCCATGTTGCTCCACTATCTGATGAATAAATCCATTCTTGAATATTACCATAATAAGCACTTACAGCTAATAAAGAGTCTGCCATGGCATTACAAACGGTATCCTCACCAACAATGTTACCAGCATCAGATCCAGCTATAACCGTTAATTCTGCTACATTTGAATAAACTGAGGGACAATTTCCGTTTTGAACTTCAACTTGATATTGAGTGGTTGTAAATACATTTGAAAACAATAAAGTGTCGTCTGCATAACCAATATTGTTCCATGTAACACCACCATCAGTAGAATATTGCCAATCTATAACATTTCCAACATAACCTGAATCAACTAAAATTCCATTATTACCATTATCACATACGTTTTGATTGTCATACAAAGTTCCTCCAACAGAAGGCAAATCTATGGTGATTAATTCGTAAGGAGTTGTATCTACAGGGCAAAGACCAAAAGGACTTCCCACTATAACCCAATACCAAACATCTGCTGAAAGGTTATTGTAACCCACACTGTCAATATTTATGCTTGTGCTGTTCCACGTTGTACCCATATCTCCTGACCATTGCCAATCCAGTATAACACCATTATAACCGTTTAAATAAATATAACCATTGTTTCCTGTTTGACAAACAGAGCCAGGACCTGTAAGCGTACCTAAAGATGGGGCGCAATCTGAAATAACTGACCTTGAACCAGTATTATTGGCTAAATTATTATCGGTAACTCCTCCTGTTAAGGTTAAAACAAAATCAATGGTGTGTGTTTGACAAGCACTAAAATCTGCTGTTTGGTTAAAATTAAACGTATAAGTAGCATTGTTAGGTGTCCCTGCCGTCATTTGTCCTGTTTCAGTAACAGGTGTACCTCCATTAACAGAGTAACTAATGTCAAAATCTACGTTAGATGGTAAAGGTGTTCCAGTATTATTAACAATAATAATAGTTATGGTTTCACTACTGGACAGCATACAATCATCATTAGGAGTATTTAAGATTGTACTAGGATTCAAGGCTAAATCTACTTGTGCGTTACTGCCAAAAGACAAAACAAAAGTTAAAATAAATATGAGTAAATAATTCTTCATAACAAGGGTGTTTTATAAAACAAATACAAACATAATGAAAAATATACACTTTTTTAATCAATAGACAAAATAAAATCTATAAATCATTACTTTTTAAAGTTAAAATTTACATTTATTTAGATAAACATTTTAAAAAAATCAAAATACTAGTTGTTTTATTAATTATATTTGCAAAAAACATAACCACAAGCTTTATGAATAACGTAACTACCTTAGGTGAATTTATAATAGAAAAACAACAAGACTTTCCTGGTTCTAGTGGTGAATTTTCTCGAATATTAAGTGGAATTAGGTTAGCATCTAAAGTAGTAAGTCAACAAATTAATAAAGCAGGATTACTAACCGATATACTAGGGGCGGCTGGTAGTGAAAATATTCAAGGAGAACAACAACAAAAATTAGATGTTTATGCCAACGATCAATTTATTAAAGCATTAACTCACCGCAAAGTAGTATGTGGTATTGCATCTGAAGAAAATGACGATTTTATTCCACTCAATAATGACGGAAAATATGTAGTAGCAATGGATCCTTTAGATGGATCGTCAAACATAGATGTAAACGTTTCTGTAGGTACCATTTTTAGCATTTACAGACGATTAACCCCTGTTGGGACTCCTGTAACTGAAGCCGATTTTTTACAAAAAGGAACAGAACAATTAGCAGCTGGCTATGTGATTTATGGTTCGTCAACCATGTTGGTTTATACCACAGGTAAAGGGGTTAACGGATTTACTTACGACCCAGGTATAGGTGTGTTTATTTTATCTCATCCCAACATGAAAACATCTGAAGATGGAAAAATATATTCTTTAAATGAGGGTAATTTTTACAAATCATCTGAAGGCATTCAAAATTATGTAAAATATGCTCAAGAAATTGACCCTACAACAAATAGACCTTTAACGGGGAGATACATAGGTTCGTTGGTGGCAGATTTTCACCGTAATTTAATTAAAGGTGGTATTTATATTTATCCTGCAACAACTTCATCTCCTAACGGAAAACTACGTTTGCTTTACGAGTGTAACCCTATGGGATTTATTGCAGAGCAAGCTGGAGGGTTAGCATCCACTGGTAAACAAAGAGTGTTAGAGGTTCAACCAACAGAACTCCACCAAAGAGTACCGTTTTTTGTAGGTTCTAAAAAAATGGTTGAAAAAGCGGTATCATTTGTTGAAAATGAATAATTTACTGATTTTGTCATCTGATAAACAAAGTTTATTGTAAAATTGTCATAATTATTTGTACATTTATAGCTTATGAAAATGAGACTATTAATATTGTTATTGATTTTTACAGTTAATTCATTTGCTAATCATTCAGTAATTACACTTACTAAAGATATACTTAACAAGTCCATTGCTAATCAAGCTGAATTGTGTGAGGATAAAAATGGTAAACTTAAAATTAACGACTTAATTAATGGAACAGGTGAAGACTTTATGGGGTTAAAACATGAAGTGAGTAATTTAGATTTTACCTCATCTACTTATTGGCTTAAATTTAGTCTTAACAATCAAACAAACTACATTAATTTTATTATTGAAACAGCCAGACCAATAACTAATTTAGTTGAGTTTTATGAAGTGGAAAATGGTCAAGTTATTAATCATTTAAAAAATGGAGATGACCTAAAATTTTCGGAAAAACCAATTAATAATCGTAAAATTTTATTCCCGTTTAAATTAAACAAAAATCAACAAAAAGATTTTTATTTAAAACTAAAAAGTGATGGAGAAGTTTTAACGCTACCTTTAATTATTCATCAAAAAGATGAGTTTTATGCTTTAGATTCAAAAATACAATTTTACAACGGTTTGTATTATGGTATTTTATTGCTTATTATTATTATTTATTTTTTCTTTTTCTTATTTTTACAAGATAAAACTTTCCTGTACTATATTACTTACGTTGCAGGTGTTTTTCTACTTCAATTTTCATTAGATGGTTATTCATTTCAGTTCTTTTTTAAAAACAATCCTTTTTTAGCCAATCATATTATTTTATTGTCGGCTTCTTTAGCCGTATTTTTACTTTTACTTTATGCTCGGGTATATTTAGATCTAAAGAAAAAATTACCTCAGTTTGATAACATCTACTTTTATCTTCAGTTAATTATGCTTGGTTTAGGTGGACTTTCTTTAATACCAGGATTTATATACCAAACCATGTATCCTATCATAAATGGTGTAAGTTTAATTAGCATTTTATTGGTTTTATACACTGTTTATTATTTAAGAACAAAAGGGACAAACATTTGTAATTACTTTACAGGGGCTTTTACCGTATTAATTATTGGAGCAGTCATATTTATACTTGGCAATTTTAACATTATTTTTAATCCTATCATCTCTCAAAACGCTTTAAAATTAAGCTCAGGATTAGAAGTCATTATTCTGAGTGTGTCAATGGCAACTAAATATAGAGATATGCAAAAAGCCAAAGAACGTATTCAGGCTGAGGCATTAAAAAATCTTGAAGAAAAAAACAAACTAATGGACACTATGAATGTTCAGTTAGAACAACAAGTAAAAGAACGAACAGCTGAAATTACTAAACAAAAACAAGTTTTAGAATATCAAAACAAAGAAATTAATTTACAAAAAGAAATATTAGAGGAAAAAAATGATGAAATTTTAAGCAGTATTAGATATGCTGAACGAATTCAAACTGCAATTTTACCTAATGATGAACATGTTAAAAATTTACTTCCAAATTCTTTTATTTTTTATCAACCTAAAGATGTAGTAAGTGGCGATTTTTATTTTGTGGAGGAAACAACAGTGACAACAACAAGAGATAAATTAGTGCTTTTTGCCGCAGTAGATTGTACAGGACATGGTGTACCTGGTGCATTTATGAGTATTGTTGGTAACAGTTATTTAAGGCAAAGTGTTCATGAGGAACACATCAATTCAACTGGTGATGCCTTAGGCTTTTTAAATGAAGGTGTTTGCAGAACATTAAGACAAGATTTTAGTAAATCTACTGTTAGAGATGGAATGGATATTGCCTTTTGCGCTTTAAACTATAGCAAAATGGAGTTATATTTTTCGGGTGCAAAAAACCCTGTGTTTATTATCAGAAATGAAAAACTTAATGAAATTGAAGAAACCAAAAGAAACCCTGTTTATGATGAAGAAAATAAATTATACTTAAACGAAATTAAGGGTGATTCTCACCCCATTGGTGCGTATATTGGCGAAACTTTAAAGCCATTTAAAACTCACAAAATTAAACTTAAAAAAGGAGATGTAATTTATGTGTTTTCTGACGGATTTGCAGACCAATTTGGTGGCGAAAAAGGAAAAAAATACAACATCAAGAACTTTAAAAAATTACTTTTAAAAATCAGTCAACTACCTATGGATAAACAAAAAGAAATTCTCATCAAAGAATTTAACCAATGGAAAGGCCCCCTAGAACAAGTTGACGACATTTGTGTTATAGGCGTTAGCGTATAAC
>CAYQRJ010000113.1:0-8055 GCA_964419855.1 uncultured Crocinitomix sp. | reverse complement strand
ACAAAGTTTTTTTGTAAGGGTGTCCCTTTTTCAAAATCATTGTTAAATGTTTTTCCGAGTAGTTCAAAATAATATTTAGGGTGTAATCCATTGCCCGGTCTAATAGAACGTACATTTTCTTCTGTAATAAGTTCACCTTTTTTAACATCTTTAACTATAAATAATGAACGGGCAAATTTTTTGTTTTGCTTTGTTTTTTCCGTTATTTCATAAGATACTTTTCCTTTTAGTTTTTCTGCCATTCTAACGGCATTCACCATTTGGGTAAATTCAATTTCATCTAAAGAAAAATGAGCATCTGGTCCTCCAATTTTTTTATCAAGGATAAAATGTTTTTCAATAATTGTTGCACCTAAAGTTACAGCCACAACTGCCGCTTCTATGCCTAATGTATGGTCAGATAACCCCGCTTTTACGTTAAATCGTTCTTTAATATCAGGAATTGTTAAAAGATTAGCATCTTCTGGAGAGGCTGGATATGCTGATGTACATTTTAATATGGTTATATCATGGTTGCCTGCAGCTTTACAAGTTTCAATTGCTAATTCAATATCTTCAATTTCGGCAATGCCAGTTGAAATAATGATGGGTTTCCCTTTTGTGGCAATATATTTTATAAGAGGAATATCGTGAATTTCAAATGAAGCTATTTTATAAATAGGGTTATTTAATTTTTCTAAAAAATCAACAGACGTTTTATCAAAAGGAGTTGAAAAACAAATTAACCCTTCTTTTTTAGCTACTTCATATAATTTTTGATGCCACTCCCACGGCGTATATGCTCTTTTATATAAATCATATAAATATTCGCCATCCCAAGCTGTACCATGATTAATTATAAAGTATTCATTTTTACAATCAATGGTCATTGTATCGGCAGTATAGGTTTGTAATTTTATAGCATCAGCACCTGCCCGTTTAGCCGCTTTTATCGTTTCTATTGCAACATTAATATCACCATTGTGATTTGCCGATAATTCAGCTACAATAAATGTTTTGTTATTTTTCATTGTTTATCCTTTTAATCTTATAAGCATAAATGCCTCTGCAAAGTTAACCCCTATTTGAATTCCATATCTTTGAGCTAAAATTTTTAAAGCTTCAGGAGACCTTGGGTGAGGATATTTTCTTTTTTCAAATTCATAAGACTCCATACCTTTAATTTTTGCATCAACATTTGCTTGTGAAACCTCAACAAATACATTTGGTATAAAATGCCTTGGGTCTGAAGACGCTCTCCACTCTGTTCCTGAGGGGGTTTCAAAAGTAAATATTCCTTTTACATTTTCATTTTCCATTGGTCTTGTAGCAGTAATAACAGATTCAAATGTTTTTTGATGGTCTATGTTTAAATCTCCCCCATGATGCGTAAAAATATAGTCTGGTTTAAAATTATTTTTCTCATTTTCAATAATTTTAACAATATCTAATAAATCTACAGAATCAAAGCGGTTATCTGGCAACTGATACACTGACAAGTCTGAATATCCTATTGCTTTTTTTGCATTGTTAATATTTTCTCTATGTTGTTTTAGTTCATCTTTTCTTTTTTGAGTATCTCTTTTCTCATCTCTTGATGTTAAACCCTCACCTAAAATAACTACTTTAATGTTGGTGTTATATTCATTAACAAGTTTATTTAATGTTGCTCCTACGCCTAACAATTCATCATCAGGATGTGCTACGACAACAAGTAACCGTTTATTTTTTAATAATTCTAACATTGGCTTCAATTGTTTTATTGTTAATATTTTTTGCTTTTGTAAAGATAAATTTAAAATTATCATTTTCTATAAAAGCGTGAGGATATCCTTCAGCATCAAGCATTCTTATATAGTCATAAACCTCATCAATTGTTTTTAAATTTGAAATATTGCTCATTTCTGGCGTTCTTCTTTTAAAAACAGTTGCAGTTCCTTTTTGAGGTATTGGTACAATGTTTTTGTCTAAAATATCAACAATCATTTCTCCAATTATTAAACTACTTCTTTCAAAAATTTCTTGTGCAGTTCCATCTAAAGATAAATCTTTTTTTAAATAAATACCTCCAGTATCTAGCCCTTTTTCAACTTTTAAAGCTGTAATTTTTGTTTTTTTATGCCCTTTAACTATTAGGTTTTGTAGTGGACTGCCTCCTCTACCATAAGGTAAATCTGTCATGTGAAAAACAACGCACTCAAAGTTATTGTATATTTGTTGAGGAATGATGTAAGACCAATGAGGAATAAAAATTTTTTTAGGATTAATTTGATTTAATTTTTCTAGGTTAAAATCTTCTTTGTTATTAATTAATGTCCAGTTTTCTGAACTTCTTTTTTGTTTTATAAATTCAAACAATTTAATGTGCCATTTTTTTTCGCTAAGTAAGATATAATTATTCATAAATATATTCAATCAATTCATTTGAGTTGTTCTCTTTTTTCAAAAATCCTATTTTTTCAAATATTGATATTGAAGCAATATTTTCTTTTTTTACTTGAGCTATAAAACTTTTATCTTTATTAAGATTAATCAGTAATTTAACAATTAATTTGCCATATCCTAATCCTCTGTAATTTTTATCTATTGAGTAATCAATTATCCAATAGTTATTTAATTTATCAATTCTTATTTGCCCAATTGGTGTTTTGTTTTTTTCTAATATATATAGATGTGCGTTGTTAGATTGTAATTTTGATTTAAACCATTTGAGGTGATTTTCCCAATTTATTTTTTCTGTATTTATGGCATTTTTTCTCACGGCTTTATCATTTGCCCATTTAAATAATAATTCTGCATCTTTTTTATTAGCTTTTCTTAAGAATAAGCTATTTGTTTTTTGGTGTATAATTACATCAATAAACTTATTGTTAAAAAAACAATGTTCTTTTAAAGTAGCTTCCTTAACAAATTTTTCTTTTTCTAAAGCGTTATAAAGTTTGGGTCTTAAATCAAACGCAAAGGTGAATATTTTATGTAGCATTAAATCATTAAACGCTACTTTTTCTAATAAATTTAAAAAAGTTACCCAATTAAATTCAAAATATTCATTTTCTAATTGCGTATTCATAACAAAAGAGATTTCAGCATTTTTATCAACCCAATTAATATGAACTAAGCCTCCATAACCAATGCAAATATCATCTTTTAAAAAAGAAAATAAAATTTGGTTGGGTTTGTCTTGGTCAAATAGTTTTGACACCACATTTTTAAAATACTCATCTTGACTTTTTTTAGTTAAAGGTTTATTTTGACGTAAATGGTAAATTTGTTCGTTCCTCCATTTCATAATATCATACCTATCTTTATAACGGATTGGTACAATTTGATAGTTGTTATTTTGGAAACAATTTTCAGTTAAGCATTTATATGTAGATGGAAAAGTCATTTATTATTTAATAATTTATATTTCATTTCAGCTATTTTCCAATCAGATAAGTTGTCAATATCTTGTCCCTCTAGTTCAGAGATAACAATTGCACCAGTATTATCAGTAATAAGTTTCTTTTTTTCTAATATTGTTTTAACATTCATCCAATAAAACTGACCCGCATCATGATAAGATTTTTCTAAGTCTTGTGATCGTGTATTAAGATGTTCTGGATTAAACATGTCTAATTTATCGTCTTTATTTAACTTTACTGCCCTTTGAATAGGAAAACCATATTCCATAATTGGAAAAACGGTATCAAATTGATTATTTTTTAATTTATTAAATGCTTCTGTTAGTTTTTTATCAGTTACAAAAGGCGCACAAGAATATATGCAACAAGCATTGTTAAACGTTTTGTTTATTTTACCATATTCAGTTAAAACCTCTTCAATCACATCAAAAGTTGTGGCAAAATCATCAGAATTTTTTTTACTTCTATAAAAAGGAACTTTTGCACCATACTGTTGTGCTATATCTGCAATTTCTTTATCATCTGTAGATACCATTACCTCATCAAATAATTTAGATTTGATGGCTGTTTCTATTGAATAAGCAATAATGGGTTTTCCAAGAAAATTTTTAATATTTTTTTTTGGAATTCGTTTACTTCCACCTCTTGCTGGTATGATACAAATGTTTCTCAAAATTATTTCTTTTCTAATAAAAACCAAGTAATATCATCTTGCGGAAAGGCTTTGTCTCTTTTGTAAACAAAACCATAATTAACTAATTCTAAGTCATTATATTTTTCCAACATTTCTCCAGCAAAGTCTCTTTTAAATAATCTATTGTCATGACCTCTATAATTAATTGTTACAGGAGATGGATTATAATATTCGCATATTAAAATATACTTATTGCTTGAATTGTATAATTTTTCATAAACCAATTGTAACATTTCTGGATTTATGTGTATTAAAACTCCTTTGATTAAAGATACATCATATTGAGTTTTTGGATTGTAATCAAAAATAGAGCCTTCAAAAACATTTTCATTTCCAATTACTTTTTTTAATGCGTTTGCTGCTTCTTTGTTAATTTCAACACCATACAAGTTAATTGAAGGAAATAATGCTTTTATTGCTTTTAAATTCATTCCAACATTTGGACCAAATTCTATTAATGATGTTGGTTTATTTATTTGACTAAAAGTTTTTGAAAAAAAATTAAGGTTTGATGCAAAATACTCTTCACTTTTATTTCTCTCAATATATTCGTTTCCAAATTCTTGCGACCAAAAAATCTCTTGTTCTGTTTTAAATTCTTTCATTTTATTATATATTTTAACACTTTTTTAATTACAAAATCTTGTTCATCTGCTGATAATGTAGGATACATTGGTAAACTTATACATTTTTTATAGTAATTTTCTGCATTTGTTAAATCAGCTCCTGTGTACCCAATAGCTTTATAATATGGTAATGTGTGGACAGGGATATAATGTATTTGAGCAAATATGTTATGTTCTCTTAAATAATCATAAAAGCCTTTTCTATTGTCTATTTCAATTACAAACAAATGATGAGCATTAACCATTCCTTTTGGCAATGATTGATATTTAATTTTACCTTTAAAGGCATTTTTATATCTTTTGGCTATTTCATTTCGTTTTTTTACACTAGCATTATTTTTTGCTAATTGAGAAATTCCCAAAGCCGATTGAATGTCTGTAAGTCTATAATTAAACCCAAGCTTTTGCATTTCGTAATACCAACCGCCATGGTTTTCTGACATATTTTTTTTAGTAATGCCATGAGTTCTAAGCAACATTAATTCATCATATATTTCTTTTGAATTGGTTGTTACCATACCTCCTTCACCACAGGCAATATGTTTAACTGGGTGAAAAGAAAAAATACCAACATCTGCATACTTACCATTACCACACATCTGTTTACCCCCTTTTGAATCTATAAAACTTCCGCCAGGGGCGTGGCAGGCGTCTTCTATTATCCAAAGGTTATGTTCGTTTGCTAACTCTCTAAACTTTTCTAAATTGACTGGCAATCCTGCAAAATCAACAGGAATTATTCCTTTAAAAAAACCTTTTGGCTTAGATTCAATTAATTGTTTTACTGAATTAATATCTAACAAATAAGTGTCAGGGTCAATATCTGCAAACCAAACTTCACCGTTATTATAACGGATAGCGTTAGCCGTAGCTGCAAAAGTAATAGGTGTTGTAATAACTCTTTCTCCTTTCTTTAAACCCAATGCTTTTACCGAAATATGTAAACCTGCTGTAGCATTACTAACAGCTACTGCATATTTTGTCCCAACATATTGAGCAAATTTATCTTCAAATTCTTTAACTTTTGGTCCTTGCGTTAAAAAATCAGCTTGTAATGTTTCAACAACTGCATCAATATCATCTTGTTGAATATTTTGCTTACCGTATGGAATATGAAATTTATTCATTGATTTGAAAAGAGGTGTCAATATTTTCTTTAATAAGTTGTCGTAAACTTTCTACTGTTTCCCATTTGTCATTATTTTCGGATGTGTAATGAAAACCATTAGGTACTTTTTTGGCACTAAAAGATTTAATATATTCGTTCAAATCCCAATTAGGAACAGACGGTAAAATTACATAATAATTACCTAAGTCATAAGTGTAAAAAGAATCAGATGGTGTTATCATTTCTTCATGAACTTTTTCACCTGGTCTAATTCCAATCACCTTGTGTTCTACATTAGGAGCTATGGCTTGTGCTATATCCATTATTTTATAAGATGGTATTTTTGGAATAAAAATTTCGCCACCCCAAGCTTGGTCAAGTGCGTGTAAAACCATATCTACACCTTGATTTAATGTGATGTTAAACCTGGTCATATTTGAGTCAGTAATTGGCAAAAAACCATCTTTTCTTTTCTTTAAAAAGAAAGGAATTACAGAACCATTTGACCCCATAACATTACCGTATCTAACTACCGAAAACTTAATTTCATTCCAACCTTTTATGTTGTTTGCCGCAACAAACAATTTGTCAGACGTTAGTTTAGTTGCGCCATATAAATTAATGGGAGCACATGCCTTATCAGTTGATAAAGCCACAACCGATTTCACATTGGTTTCTAAAGCTGCATGAATCACATTTTCAGCGCCATTTACATTGGTTTTAATGCATTCAGAAGGGTTGTATTCAGCCAAATGCACGTGTTTCATTGCTGCGGCGTGTATAACATAATCTATTCCTTTAAAGGCTCTTGTTAAACGTTCTTTATCTCTAACATCACCAATAAAAAAGCGTATGGCAGGATACTGATCTTTAGGGAATTCTTGAGCCATTAAAAATTGTTTTTGCTCATCTCTTGAAAAAACCACTAAGCGTTTAACGTTAGGAAAATCTTTAAAAATTCTTTTTGTTAATGCTTTACCTAAGGAACCCGTTCCGCCAGTTATTAATATAGATTTATTGTTTAAGTTCATTATAAAAAATTATAGTTTAAGAAAATTAATTAAGCTTTTTCTTTCAAAAGCATCAATAAAAGATCCTTTGGTTAAATTATATACTTTAGAATTAATTGATTTAGCATAATCATTTATTTCAAAATAAGATTTAAAAATTAAATGGAATGTAAATAACATCTCATGTAATTTTAATTGATTTTTTTCATCAATTGTTTTATCCATTTTTTGAGGCTTAACCTTTGAATCATAAAAGTGAGTTTGACTTAAAAAAGTTTCATTATTTTCTGATACAAATATAGTTTTTGTCCAATCATGATTAACACCAAGTAAACCAATTTTTTTGTACCCTTTAAAAAGTAAAACCATTGTAGAATAACTTGAAACATTATGACTTCTAGGCATACCAAGTTTAAATTTATACAAAAAATGATTAATTTTTTTAAATCCTTCTATAGCGGTCACATTAAAATATTCAATTTTGATGTTAGAGTTTTTACTTAATATTTTAAGCCAATCATTTGTTTTTTTTGCTTGTACAGGAATTAAAAAAGTCATGTTCCAATTAACATTTTTAGCTAAATACTCATAAAATTTATTACGTTGTTTTATAAAGGTTTCATCTGCATTTTTCATCCAAAACTTAGGGTCTGAAACAATATAATTATTTGGCTTTAATTGTAAAAAGTATTTTGTTTTATAAAAAAAATTAACGCATATTGTATCAATTTTACAAAGTTTATCTAATAGTTCAGAATCATTTAGTACCTCTTTAAGCGCTGGACCGTTGGCTAACAAAATAGCTGATTTATTATTTTTGGTTATTGATAATTTAGATTTTTTACTTTGTAAAGGAATTTTAAAAAAGAGCAAAAATGTATGTACAAGATTAAAAATAAAATCGGTTACTTTTTTCATTTTCTCATTTTTTTTTCAAAAATACTATTTTTATTTATAAATACTTGCAAATTGGATTTAATAATTAACATTAATTCCGTCCTAAACGTTTTTTTTAATAATACCTAAAGTCTTGATTTTATTTACAATTTAAGCATTTATTTTTATTGTGGGGTATTGAATCGATTAGTCAGTTCTCCACCTATTGGAGGAAAGGGAGTGATTTTATTTTTTTTAATAAAAAAACCGAATTGTATCAAATTGTCAGTTCGAGTGATTTTATTTTTTTGGATAAAAAATAAAATTGTATCAAATTGTCAGTTCGAGTGATTTTATT
>CAYQRJ010000112.1:0-8109 GCA_964419855.1 uncultured Crocinitomix sp. | reverse complement strand
ATGTTTGTCAACTGTTAATAGTAATTATACGTATATTTAACAAAATATTAATTTAAACATAATGAAACAAATTATAATTATCATAAGTTTTTTAGTATTGGTTACTAATTCTTTTGGTCAATTAAATGAAAAAAATAATGATTATTTTATTATAGAAAAGTCTTTAGATGGTATTAATTTTAATAGTATTGCAAAAATTGATGGTGCAGGTAACTCATCATCTAGTATTGATTATGACTATAAAGATTTTGATGTTTCAATAAATTCAACTACATACTATAAACTATCACAAGTTGATTATGATGGAACTAAAAAAATAGTAGGAATCGTTTCATTAAAAAAAGATATCAACGATATTCTCATCTACCCAAATCCAGCATCAAAACAATTAAACTTTAAGTTTGATAAAGTTAACAATCAACAATATACAGTTGAATATATTGATGTAACAGGACGTGTGGTAGAGGAAATATTAATTAAAAACAATACCAATGAAGTTAAATCACAAATATTTCCTACTTTAAATAACGGATTTTATTTAGTTAAAATAAAAGACCAAAATGGTAATATACTTAAAACTACCAGTATAATTAAAAATTAACATTTGATAAATGAATTTTTTAAAAAAGCTAAATGAATAGTCATTTAGCTTTTTTTTATTTTTTTACTGTAAAAAAACATACACTCACAATCTTATTTGCTTTAATAACCAATATTTTGAATAAAAAAGAGGTTTATTTAAACTCTTTTTATATTTTTACAATTGAAAAAGATTTTAAAATCACCATGCAAGATTATAACGAACAAAAATTTCAAGAAACCATAAAGTCAATTGTTGAAGCCACAGAAGAACAAGAAGACAGAGCATTAACCCTTGATGAGTTAAAAGAATTAGCCGTTAGTATGGGGTTAACAGAAGAGGAATGGGAGAAATTATTAATAAAAGCCAATGACGATTTAAAAACTGCTGAAATGCACCTTAAAGCAAGAAATTATGTAGATGCCATTTCTTTTGCCGATAAAGCTACAGCTGTTAATCCTTATTTAAAAGATGGTAATTCTGTTTTAGCCCAATGTTACTTAATGCAATGGTTAGATGATGCAGACTCTAATAAACGTGATAAAGCAGAGTTTTATGCCCGAAAAGAACTAAAAATTGACCCCAACGACCAAAGAGCAGTTAATGTTTTAAGCACCATTCAAAACAAAAAACGAATTGCAGGAGGAGATCAAAAACTTAAAAAATATACTTTAATTGGAGTTGGCGTTTTATTCTTGTTGGGATTTGTTGGATTTATGTTTTTTTCAGGAGGAAGCAATACTTATGGAAGCAGTAATACAGAAGATAAACTCATAGATGCAGAAGAATTTGCTAATCAAAAATGGGGCGATTTGCAAGCCGCTATGGACAGACGTGATCAATTAATTCCTGACTTGCTTTCGGCTATGGGTAACTCTAATTCAACTTTAAACCAGCAAATTAAAAATTTACAAGATAAAATTAAATCGGCAAGTGGACAAAAAAAAATAGATTTACAAAAACAATTAGCCGATAAAGTAACAGAGGCAAAGTTAGAATTAAATTCAGGGGCATCTAAATCGGATATTGTAGTGGAAATTGAAGGTGCTGAAAATAGAATAAATTTTGCCCGAAAAGAATACAATAAAGCCGTTAAAGAATACAATGTATTAGTTAAAAAAAATAAATCCGATTACCCTAATTACGAACTAAAACCTTATTTTGAATAATGAAAAAATCAATTTTTATACTTTTTATTACATTTTTTATTGGATTTACCTCTCAAGCTAAAGTCTATTCAGTTAATGATATTCCTGAACCTGTGTTTGTTCAAGATAAAATGATTTTTAACCCTGATGGAATACTAGATAAAGATGGAATAAAAACTATTTTAATTGCAAGAGAAGCTTATTTTTATCCACGAGAAATAGAAATTATTGTAATATCGGTTAATGAAGTTGATTCTATTGATGGTTTTTTATATCGTTATATTCAAAAATGGAATATTGATAAGAAAACAAATGGTAAATATTTAATACAACTAAGGGTGAGTAAACCTGAAATTAATCATTACTATTATTGGGGAGAACCTTTAGATAAAGTATTAAATCAAGATGTAATTAATGAAGTTGTTAACAAATCTGGTGGTAATTTATATTTCAATGATAATGAACCTCATCTCGGATTTTTTGACCACGCATTTATTTTAAGTTTAGGAGAAGTAATTAACGATAAAGTTAAACCTATTGAAGGATTATATTATGATTATAATAACCCCATACCGTCTTATGATTCACCATTAGAATTAGTTGAAACTTATGGGGCATACAGTCAAACATCAAGTTATAATCCTGCCGATTATGAAGGGGTATCTTATCAAACAGCTGGAGACATCAATTCTATTTTGGATGTGCCTAATCAAAGAACCATTAATGATTTATGGGTTAGTAATCCACATCAAATTTTTACACAACAAGAGGCAAATGAAATTGATTATAAATTAAAAGAAATTAATGCTGAAACTGGTTATGAAGTGGCTGTGGTTGCTTTAAATAGTATTAATTCAAGTCAATCACCTTTTGATTTTGGATTGGAATTGTTTAATACATGGGGGATAGGTCAAAAAGGTAAAGACAATGGTTTGTTAATCATGGTCGTTTTAAATCCTCATAACTTAACATTTGTAACTGGTAGTGGAACAGAAATGGTGTTATCTGATGCCCTAACCAATCAAATTGGAGATAATGATATGAAACCCAGTTTTAAACAAGAAAAATATGCTGAAGGAATATTAAAAGGACTAGAAACCATAAAAGGCGTATTTAAAGGTAACCCAAATCCGTATGGTAGCAGTTCAGATGATTATACTTATAATTCTGACTATTCTTACACACCAACTCCTTGGTATAAATCAGATATATTTTTGATTTATGCATCAATTGTAGGCGTGTTTTTTGCTATTTATTTACTTATATTATTAATATCTGTGCTGTTTATTAAAGATTTACATAAACGTTACCACATCATCAAATTTTTTAACCTTTTAGTTTTTCCTATTCTTTTTCCTATTCCTTTTATTTTTATTTATTTTATAAATAAAAAACTAATGAATAAGTGGAGAGAAACCGTAAGGTTTTCATCTAAAACAGGAGAAATAATGCACAAGTTAGATGAATTGGAGGAAGACGAATATTTGTCCAAAGGTCAAATTACAGAAGAAACTGTAAAATCTATTGATTATGATGTGTGGGTAACACAAAACCATGATGATATTTTAATATTACGGTATGCAGATTGGTTTAATAAATACAAAAAATGTCCTAGTTGCGGTTTTAAAACATATTTTAAAGAATATGATAAAACTGTTCAAGCAGCAACTTACTCAAGTACAGGAACAGGTAAGAGAAAGTATTATTGCGAAAATTGTGGTCACTCTAAAGTAACTTATTATACCATACCAAAATTACAGCGTTCAAGTTCCAGTAGTGGAGGAAGTAGTTACTCGGGAGGAGGATCGTCTTGGGGAGGTGGGTCGTCTTGGGGGGGTGGTTCATCTAGTGGAGGAGGTTCATCTAGTGGATGGTAGAATTGATGTAATTTTCTAATTCTATTATTTTAGATTGATGATGTTTAATTTGCTGTTCGTTAGCATTAAAAAACTGATGTTGCTTTAAAGCATTTAATTGCATAATTTTCGGTAAAACATCAATTGTTTCTTTATCAAAAAATGTAGCACTAAACTTTTCAAAAATGTAATCAATAGCTTGGCGGTTAGGGTGGATTAAATCTTGTTTATAAAATCTATAATCTCTTAAATCATCCATTACAATTTCGTAAGCCGGAAAATAAATTACTTGGTTTGGAAACTCATCTGCTAAATACCTGCAAAGCAATAAAAGTACAGCTTTTGACTGGTTGTTTTCAATAAATCCGTCTTTTAAATGCCTGACAGGGCTAACAGTTAAAACTATTTTCAAGGTAGAATTACTACTTAAAATGTTTTTAAATAGGGTAGTGTAGGTTTTTTTTAGATGCTCTAAATTAAGTAAACGCTTAATAAAATGTTGTTGAGGTACTTTATGACAATTAGAAACCACTTGGGTTGATGTTTTTTGTTGATACACCCAAGCAGTACCAAAAGTTAGCATTAAAACATTAGCATTTAATAAGCTTTGGCTAGTTTTTTTGTTAGTAGAATTTATTTTTGTTAATAATGCTTTTTTACTTTTGGCGTTAAATTTAGAGTGAAAATCAAAACCATAAAACGTACCATCTCTTTCTACAAAATCGGTGTTAAATTCACTATGCTCATCTAACAATTTAGCAATAGAGTAAGGGTTAAAAATAATTCCAAAAGGATTAATATCAATTTTAAATTTTAAATCTTTTAACCTATTACCAACATTATCAACAAAACAACTACCCATAGCCATTATTTTTGACTGATGATTAATTTTAAAAGTGGAAGGTAAAATGTTTAATTCTGTTCTAAATTTCATTATTAAATAGTTTTGATAAATGAGATTTAAAATCAGAAGTCATTAAACTTAGTTGATTTTGATGAATCATTAACAACCCATCACAAAAAGCAGGTATTAAATCAATATTATGAGTTGAAAATATAATTAGTTTATTAGATTGTTTTACAATATCAGCTAAAATAGAAACTATTTTTTTGCGATTAACCACATCTAAAAACGCACTAGGCTCATCAAGTAAAATAATAGGAGTGTCTTGCACCAATGCCCTTCCAATCATTATTAATTGTTTTTCGCCATCACTTAACACCAAAAAAGGTTTTTTTATTAAATTTTTAAGGTTTAAAAGTTCAACAATTTCTTTTACTTTTTTTATATCCTCATCAGTTGTTTGTCCTAATAAATTTTGATGGGGCAATCTACCTAAAAACAAAATATCTAAAGCCGTTAGTTGTCCAAATACTTCTGTTTTTGACAATACTACACTAATATATTTTGCCAAATGAGTTTTTGGAATTTCAGTTAAAGCTTGGTTATCAATTAACACCTTACCTGTGTAGTTGTCATTAAAACCACCAATGGTATTTAAAAAAGTAGATTTACCAGAGCCATTACGTCCAACCAAAGCATATAAACCAGATGTTAATTTTAAATGCTTTACTTTTAATTCAGGTTTTTCTTTACCTAAAAATAACGCTATATCCGAAATCGAAATCATTGAGTTTTTAACAAAAATAACAATTAATTTAAAACTTTACTTTATTAAAAATTTTTGCCTCAGCCACAAATGTTCCAAATGGAATAATTGACGCCAACAAAGCCCAAAAAGTTGTTTTTAAATTCCATTTAGCCTCCTTTTTTACTAAAAAAACAAAAATTACATATAGAACAAACAAAACTCCATGCGTCATACCTACATAAAAATTAGGTTTAGGCATATCATAAAACTTTTTTAATGGCATTGTTATAGCAAAAGATAAATAGCTAATTCCTTCTAAAATAGCAAGTATTTTTAGCAGTTTTAATTTGGTTTGTGGTGTCATAAGTTTTTTTTACAAAGATAAGTTAAGTTTCTTAATAATTATTGACATAACTACTCAGTTTAAAGTTTACATTATTCAACCCAACCTTTTCATTACATAATTAGAAATGTTTACGTATAATTGTCGTGGTGTAAACGTTCGCCAAGCCACCTCTTCTAAATCACCACCTAATACAAAATAATAATCTAAATTTTCGGTTTGAAACTCTTCCATAACGTGAGGGCGAAAATTAACCATGGCAATCCAACCATTCTCATCCTCTACCTCATCAAACCATTCTTCATAATAACAATCGTCTGAAGCATGAAAATTTAATACATTTTCGCCTATTAAAATATATTTGTAAATGCCCTCTTTCATTAAATATTCAATAATATCCCGTTTTAAGAGCATAATGTCATTTTGAATGGCGTCATTCCATTCACCAAATAATTCTATAATAGCAAATCCTTCAATGTAATCAACAAAAATAATTTTTATATACAAAGTAGGTGAGCCAATATTGTCCCATTGTGGATGAATACAGTAATTATAAATGGTATCTGTATAAAAAAACTCACTGTACTCTCTATTATAAAAAGGCGACCGTTCATCTTCAGAGGCTATGTAAAGCCCTCTCCAATTATAATATGGTTCTATTTGGTGCATTTTTGCAAAGATATGAGGATTTTTATTTTGAATATGTTACTTTTGTTTAAAAATAAAAGTATAATGAAAAAATTGAGTAAGGTATTAGCAATAATTGTTTTAACTTCTGTAATGTTTTCTTGTGGGCAAAAAAGAACCTATCAAGAAAAAGTATCGGCAATGGTATCAAAAGTAAAAGCTCCTTTTTTAATTGGTAGCTTAAATTTACAAAACTTAATTGATAAATCTGCGGTAAATGAAGATGGGGTTTTGCCTTATACTTATCAAACCTTAACATCTTTCTTTTTACAAGAAGAAGGAACAGGTGTTGATTATGATGAGAATATAAAAATTGTGTTGGCTAAAGGTCCAATGTTGCCCAATATGTTTGCTTTTTTTAAAATTCAAGATCAGTCTTTATTTAAAGAGATGATAAAAGCAGAGTTAAATGCTAAAATTAAAGATAAAGATGGGACTAATTATTTTATTAAAGATAAAGAAGGGTATGTAGTGGCATGGCAAGATGAAACAGCCATTGTAGCCAATATTCCTTTTGATATTAAAGCAATGTTTTCTGGTAATGCAGATGATGGTCATAAAACTTTAAACAGAATGATAACTTTGTTTGAAGCAGCAGATGAGGGAAAAATAAATAAAGATTACCAAACATTTTTAACTAAAAATAACGACATTAATTTATTCTTAATGCCAGACAGCCTTGTTGATTACGTTAATCAAATGAATCCATTAAAAAAGAAAAATGCCAAAGATGAAACATTTAAAGATTTAGAGGGAAGTAAAATTGAAATTACTGTGAATTTTGAAAATGGACAAGCTGTTTTAGAATCTAATATGTCTTTTTCAGATGATTTTTTAGCTAAAATTAATTTCATAAAAAATAAAGGAGTTGATGCAAAATATTTACAGTTTGGAAAAACAGAACACCCTGTTTTATCTTATAGTTTTAATGTAGATTTAGAAAAATATTTAGCTTTTGTAGATGAGTTTTCAAAAGGAGATTTATTACCTGATATTAATTCAAATTTATCTAAATACGGTTTATCAACAGATGATATTATTAAGGCATTTAAAGGTGAAGTTTTAGTGATGATGGATGGCTTTAAAATAGAATCTAAGGTAATAGACTATGGCTTTGGAGAACCATTTGAAGAACAACATGTTGAGCCGTTAATTGGTGCTGTAATAGGGTTGAAAAATTCTGCAATTTTAACAGATTTATTTGCTAATGCACAACCAGTAACAGAAACAATAATGAAGTTAGATAATTACTTTGTTGTAACTAAAGAAGATGTTTTATTTTTATCAAACGATTCTTTGTGGGCAGTTACCGTTGCAAATAATCAAACTAAAACCATTCAAACAAATCAAGTCATTACCCAACAACCAATTGCTTCATTTACTGATTTTTCTAATCAATCTGTTGCGCAATATTTCAAAACTCAAGGTTATGACCCGACTACAATTTTAGAATCTATTGTTATGTTTACAACTGTTAATCAAAGTAAAATAACCGTAAATTTAAAAGATAAATCTCAAAACTCTTTAAAAGTTTTAGTTAAGTTTTATTCTGATATGATGGCTGATTATGAAGCCAAACAAAATGAAGAAATGGAAAAAATTCTTGACCAAGAAATTTTAGATAATTTGAGTGAAGGAATTGAAAACTTAGATTCTACTTTAGATGAAGTGAGTAAAGAAATTGATAAAACTCTACAAAATGTTGACATTGAAAAAACAGTGAATGAGGCTACAAAAGAGTTAGATAAAATTTTAAAAGAAATTAATAATTAAAAAATAAAAATTGTATCGATTAGTCAGTTCTCCACCTATTGGAGGAAAGGGAGTGATTTTTTTTAATAAAAAACCGAATTGTATCAAATTGTCAGTTCGAGTGATTTTTATTTTTTTGGATAAAAAATAA
>CAYQRJ010000111.1:0-8137 GCA_964419855.1 uncultured Crocinitomix sp. | reverse complement strand
GTTCTCGATACATTCCGATAGTTATCGGAACACTCGAACTGACGCTAATGCTTTTAATACTTAAAATAACATTATGTTTCCTTTAAAATCACTCTAATTGACGCTGGTATTTTTAATATATTTAAATATCTGAATAAACACTAAAATGACGCCGTTTTCTGTTAAAAAAGTCAATTTTTCATCAAAAAACTGTAAAAAAGACATTGTTTTTATCAATTTTAAGCCATTTTGTCTTTATAATTCAATTGGTACATAGTTTGAAAAAAGGTAGGTGAATTTAAAATTTAAGTTTAACCAAAAAAATTAAAGCTATGACATTAGTAAGATATAAAAACCAATTACCTGGATTATTAAATACATTTTTTAATGGAGATTTAGATCCATGGGCAACTGATAACTATTCTGAAATGAACTCAACCTTACCTGCTGTGAATATTAAAGAAACAGAAGATGATTTTAAAGTTGAAGTAGCAGCACCTGGGTTTGATAAAAAAGATTTTAACATTGAATTAGACAACAATGTGTTAACTGTATCATCCGAAAAACAAGAGGAAAATGAAGTTGAAGGAGAAAAATACAGCAGAAAAGAATTTAACTATTTGTCTTTTAAACGTACATTTACTTTGCCAGAATTGGTTGATGAAGAAAAAATATCTGCCAAATATGAAAATGGAATTTTAAATGTTACCATTCCTAAAAAAGAAGAGGCAAAACCAAAACCTGCAAGACAAATAGCAGTTAAATAGGAAAAAATTAACTATATTGTAAAAAAACAAAAAGCCTACTTCTTTTTGAGTAGGCTTTTAAATTATTAAAACAATGTTTTTAATATGGCATATATAGATTATTACAAAATATTAGGGGTTTCTAAAAACGCAACGGATAAAGAAATTAAAAAGGCATATAAAAAGCTTGCCCGCAAATATCATCCAGATTTAAACCCAAATGACAAAACAGCTGAAGAAAAATTTAAGGAAATTAATGAGGCTAATGAAGTACTAAGTAACCCTGAAAACCGTAAAAAATATGATAAATACGGTAAGGATTGGAAACATGCTGATGAATTTGAAAAAGCACGTCAGCAAAGAGGACAATCTGGCGGTTTTGGAGGGTTTAATGGAGGACAAGCCTATGGTGGAGATTTTAATGAGTCTGATTTTTCTGATTTTTTTAGTTCTATGTTTGGTGGTGCTGGAGGTGGTAGCAGAAGACAATCTGCAAGATTTAAAGGACAAGATTTTAATGCGGAATTACATCTAAATTTAACTGATGTTTACAAATCTCACAAGCAAGAATTAACCGTTAATGGTAAAAAAATACGATTAACCATACCTGCTGGAATAAAAGATGGACAAACCATAAAAATTAAAGGAAAAGGTGGGCCTGGAGCTAACGGTGGTGCTAATGGTGATTTGTACATTACTTTTAAAATTAACAATAATACATCTTTTAAAAGAAAAGGAGATGATTTATATTTTACTTACGATTTAGATTTGTATAAAGCTGTTTTAGGTGGAAGTATAGAGGTTATTACTTTAGAAGGCAAAAAAGTTAAAATAAAAGTAAAACCAGAAACTCAAAACGGCACCAAAGTTAAATTAAAAGGTAAAGGTTTTCCAGTTTATAAAAAATCAGGGCAATATGGCGATTTGTATATTACTTATAACATTAAAGTACCTACCTATTTAACCGACAAAGAAAAAGAATTATTTGAGGAATTAGCTAAATTAAGATCATAGTTATGAAAGATAAAAAATTAATACCCATTAAACAGTTTTGTACCATATACAAAACCCCTACTTCTTTTTTAGATGATTTATATGAATATGAAATTATAAAATTTAAAATTGTAGATAACAAAAAACACGTTAGGTTAAAAGATATTAATACCATTGAAAAATTAATGCGTTTGCATTTTGATTTAGATATTAATATGGAAGGTTTAGATGCCATTATTCATTTAACCAATCAAATTAATCAATTACAAGATGAAATAAATGAATTAAAAAATAAAATAAATTTTTATGAATAAGAAAAGTATTGCTTACCTATTAATAACAGTTTTAACTTTTGTAACAGGCTATCTTTTTTTAAGATTTGCTTATTATGATACAACTGATGCTCCTTTTGCACAAGAAATAATTTTAATTGTTTTAGGCACTATTGCCACCATTGCTATTACTGCGGCATTGTTAAATAAACAAAGTGAGGTGGAACTAGAAAAAGAACAAAGAGTTAAAGTGTTTGACATTAAAGCCGATTTATATTTTGAATTAATTAATTTTATAGAAGAATTAATACGAAAGAATGAAATTGATCAAAAAGATTTAATTACCCTTGAATTTTTAACTCATAAAATATCGGTTATTGCAAATCCAGAGGTGTTACAAGAATACTCCCATTTTGTTCAAACAATAAAAGACACTTCTGCAGATACTAAAATAACATCATTAGAATCAGATAAAATGTCGGAACAATTGGCAAAACTTTGTGGTAAAATTAGATATGATTTAATTCGTAAAGAAAAAGATTCAAACATTAATATTCAAAAAATTATTGATAATAACATCAAACGTTTATAATAAAATTAAACGCCATTTTATTGTTAAAGGATATTTCTGTTAGTGATTGAAGTGGTAGCTTTGTGTTTGGTTTGGCTTAGTTGAATTGTTGTTATAATTGCGATTCCGAAAACTTTCGGAAAAGCACATTTTAACAGCAATGAAAACTTGACAAGCTAAATACAAACTTTAACGTAAAGCACGTCCTCCACAATTTGTTGGGGAGGAACAGCCTAACATTAATATTTCGTAAACAAAATAAGTGCTAAACCTCACTTTTTACCTAAAAATTAAATTATACTTTTGTAGGTATGATTAGATCTGCCGAACCAAAAGATAGCCAACAAATAGCTGATATTTATAATACCTATATTAATTTAGGTAATGCAAGTATGGATTGTCCTAAATCTAAAGCTGATATTGATTTATGGTTAACCAAATTTGTTAATAGAGAAGGTGTATTTGTTTTTGAGGAAGATGATGTGATAAAAGGCTGGGGTGTAATTAAAAAATATTCTGACCGTTATGGATATAGATTTGCTTGCGAAACATCAATTTATATTCATAGCCATTATAAAGGTAGCGGAATTGGGCATAAAATAAATGCTTTTTTAATTGAAAAGGCAAAAGTGTATGATTACAAACATTTAACAGCCAAAATTTTCGCTTCTAATAAAGCAAGTATTAATTTTTTTAAAAAATTTGGTTACACCATAGTAGGCAAACAACACAAAATTGGTTTTGTAAATAATCAATGGGTCGATATGGTGATTATGGAAAAATTAATAGAATAGTCATCTATTTATTTTAAGTATTTGTCTAACCAATTGTAATATTGTCTGTGCCAAAACACCCCACTTTGAGGAGATAATACCCAATGATTTTCATCTGGAAATAATACAAGTTTACTATCTATTCCTTTTAATTGAAGTGCTTGAAATGCTTCTAACCCTTGACTATAAGGTACACGGTAATCTTTTTCTCCCTCAAAAATTAACATTGGTGTATTCCATTTATAAACATTAGTATGAGGTGAATTTTTAACATAATCAAAATTGTTGGAATTAATTTTGGGCTGATTGTTTTCTTTTTCTTCATTTAACCCATAAAAAGGAGGAACGCCTATATCGTGGTTGGCAAAAAACAACTCTTCTGTTGTACCGTACCAACTGTTTAGATTAAACAAACCACAGTGCGATATAAAACACTTAAATCTGTTTTCGTGAACTCCTGCTAAATAATACACCGAATAACCACCATAAGATGCCCCAACAGCTCCAATTCTGTTTTCATCAATATATGGTTCTTTTTTTAATTCATCTACTGCCGACAAATAATCTCTAATGGGCTGTCCTCCCCAGTCACCAGAAATGGCATCATTCCATTCTTGTCCAAAACCAGGTAAACCTCTACGGTTTGGCGCAATAACAATATAATCGTTAGCTGCCATTAATTGAAAATTCCATCTGTACGAAAAAAATTGACTCACAGCAGATTGTGGTCCTCCTTGACAATAAAGAAGAGCGGGATATTTTTTATTTTTATCAAAATTTGGTGGATATATAACCCAAACCAATTCTTCTTTTCCATCTGTAGTTGCTACCCATCTCTTTTCTATTTTTCCAATATCTAATTTGTCATAAATGGCTTTATTAACATCTGTTAGCTGAGTTAATTTTCCTGATTTAATCTCAGCAGAATAAATATCTGTAGGGTGATTCATAGATTGCAAACCACCAATTAATTTGTCTCCTGCAAAAGCAATAGAGGTTAAATTATGAACTCCACTTGTTATTTGTTTAGATTTGCCAGATTTTATATCAATTTCAAACCATTGATAGGTAGCTTCAACAACAGCTCTGTAGTAAATTTTTTTACCAGCATTATCCCAAACAAATGAGGAAACAGTCAAGTCAATATCTTTAGTTAAGTTTTTTTTGCGTTGAGAACCAATCTCATAAATAATAATATCATTTTTATCTGATTCAAATCCATCTTCTTCCATACTCAACCAAGCTAACATTTTTCCATCTTTAGAAAAAGCAGGTTGATTATCGTATCCCATCATACCCTTTGAGAGGTTAATGGTTTTTTGGGTATATAAATCATACTCATACAAATCAGAATTAGTTGACACAGCATATTGTTTACCAGTCATTTTTTTACAAGTGTAAACAATTCTTTTACTATCTGACGACCAAGTTATTTCTTCCATTCCTCCAAAAGGTTTTAATGGAGCATCATAAGGTTCATCTTTCATTATATCCACCCCTTCTCCTTGCACTTTACCATTTTGAATCACACCAAAAAACACATGAGAATAGTTACCATCTTCATATTCAGACCAATGTCTATACATTAAATCCTCATACACCAAGGCATTTGATTTTGGTAAGTCTTTTGCTAATTCTGTAGAATGAAATTTATTAACTTTTACTTCTTTAATAAAAAGAACTTTAGTGCCATCAGGTGAATATTTAAAACCATTCATTCCATCTTTAACATAAGATACTTGTTTTAAATCGCTTCCGTCTGGATTTATCTCAAAAATATTGAGTCCTCCTTTTCCTTGCTTTAAAAATCCTATTTTTTTTCCATCAGGACGCCATTGAGCATCATATTTGCCACCATCAAAACTTGTGATTTTTTTGGGTGTTCCACCATTAATAGATAAGGTATAAAGGTTATTTTCGCCTTTATTAGCATCTAAATCATATTCTCTAATGATAAACAAAATGGTTTGATGGTCAGGAGAAATTTGAATGTTACCAACCCGTTTTAAATCCCAAAGTAATTCAGGAGTCATTCTGTTTTGAGCAAAACTAATTAATGCAAATACACAAAAAATTAGTGATGATATTATTTTTTTAGTCATGATAATAAATTTGAAGTACAAATGTACGTTAAATTTTTAATTTTAAAATTTATTTCAATACTATACAATTATAAATTATAGTTACCTTTGCTTAAAGTTTAAGTTGTAGTAAACACTTACCTAATTTATAAATAATATGTCAAGTAACAGAGGTGGTAAAAGTTTAGGTTTAAAAGAATTAGTTGCTATTGCTATTGGTGGAATGGTAGGTGGTGGAATATTTACCATTTTAGGTATATCAGTTAGTTTAATTGGTTTTTTAACTCCTGTTGCAATAATTATTGGAGGGGGAGTTGCTGCTTTGGCGGCTTATTCTTATGTAAAACTTGGTTTGTATTATCGTGATGAGGGTGCTACTTATGCTTTTGTTAAACGTAGTTATCCTAATGTAAAATATCCTTCTGCTTTAATTGGGTGGTTGGTTATTTTTGGTTACATAAGCACTTTAGCCATTTATGCATACACTTTTTCATCTTATGCCATAAGTGGAACTGATTTTGCTAATAACATTTGGATTAGAAAGGGAATTGCTTTAGCGATTTTAGGTGTTTTTGTTTTAATTAATGTGTGGAGTGTTAATGGAATGGGCAAACTTGAAGATTTAATGGTCTATTCAAAATTAATTATTCTTACCGTTATTTCTTATGTGTTAATAAGTCATAGAGAAATTGATGTTCACGCTTTTATTGAAAATATGCAAACAGATATGGGGCACTCCAATGTAATGAATATTTTAATTGTTGCCTCTTTAACTTTTGTAGCGTATGAGGGATTTCAATTGGTGATTAATGCAGTCAATGAAATGAAAAACCCTGAAAAAAACACAAGTAGAGCGATTTATTTAGCAATATTAATTGTCATCTTACTTTATGTTATTATTGCTATTGGAGCATTATTTGCTATTCCATTAGATGAAATGGCAAAGGATAAAGAATATGCTTTAGCAGCAGGGGCTGAAAAAGCAATAGGTAAAATTGGATCGATATTAGTAATTGTTGGTGCTATATTGGCTACAAGTAGTGCTATTAGCGGAACTTTGTTTGGCTCTTCTAGACAGATGGCAGAAATTGCAGAAGATGGATTTTTACCTAAACAACTATCAAAGAGAAAACGAAATATTCCTACAATCGCAATTATTTCTATGGCGGTTATGGCTTCAATTTTAATTATTGCTGGTGGATTAAGGTTACTAGTAGAGTTTGGAAGTATTACTTTTTTAATTGTTTCTTTATTAATGGCTTTAATTAATCATAATATAAGAAATAAAACCAACTCTTCATCTTTAATTACTGTTTTTTCAATTATAGGATTAAGTATGGGGGGAATACTTATTTTATACTATGAATTTACTTATAAATGGGAGCAAATGGTGTCTATAATTATAGTATATATAATTCTTAGTATTGGAGCTTGGTTTTATTCTAAAAAAGGGTTAATTTCTAAACCCTAATTATTTTTTATTAAAATGATTAAACCCTTGTGCTTTTAATTCTTGAACTGTTCCATTTCTTTCAACAATGGTGGCTGCAGAGTTTTTATCGTTAATATGTCCAATGATTGTAAAATGTTTATTGTCTTTTATTTTATCAAAGTCAGATTGTTTAATGGTAAACAATAGTTCGTAATCTTCTCCACCATTTAAAGCTGCAGTTGATGGTGTAATGTTAAATTCTCTTGCTGTGTTAAATGTTTCTTGGTCAATGGGTAATTTATCATCATAAATAGATAAACCTAAACCACTTGCTTTAGACAAATGAAGCAATTCTGAGGCTAATCCGTCTGAAACATCTATCATAGAGGTGGGTTTAATGCCCATTTCTTTTAAAAAGTGAACGACATCTTTACGGGCTTCAGGCTTTAATTGTCGTTCTAAAATATAATCATACCCTTCTAATTCTGGCTGAATGTTAGGGTTTTCTTTATATACTTCTTTTTCACGTTCTAACACTTGTAAACCCATATAAGCCGCACCTAAATTACCACTTACTACAATTAAATCATTTTCAGATGCACCCGAACGATATACCACTTCATCTTTATTAACATCACCAATAGCTGTAACAGAAATAATTAAACCACTGTGAGATGAGGTGGTATCACCTCCAATTAAATCAACTTTATATAATTCACATGCTTTACGAATACCTTTATAAATTTCATCAATAGCCTCAACAGAAAAACGATTAGAAAGCGCAATAGAAACGGTTATTTGAGTAGCATCACCATTCATTGCATAAATGTCAGATAAATTGACTACCACAGCCTTATAACCCAAATGCATTAATGGTGTGTACATTAAATTAAAATGAATGCCTTCTACTAACATATCGGTAGTAATTAAAGTAAATTTTTCACCACAATCAATTACTGCGGCATCATCTCCTACTCCTTTAATGGTAGATGATTGTTCATTTTTAAAGTCTTTAGTTAGATGTTCAATTAAACCAAATTCTCCTAATTTTTCCAATTCTGTTCTGTTACTCATTTTGTTTATTTAAAAATAGTTTAATTACTAATAAAAATTAGAACCAATCAAAAGTACAGTTTTTTATTTAATGATTGAATTAAAAGAAAGCAAAAAATTATTTTTTAACTTTGTTATATGATGCAATAAATTCAAAAAAAAATTGTTTACTACACTATGAGGCTACTTTCTTTTATTTATATAATTTTATCCAATATAGCTTTTTCTCAAATTGCT
>CAYQRJ010000110.1:0-8140 GCA_964419855.1 uncultured Crocinitomix sp. | reverse complement strand
ACTAAGGTATTCCTACGGATTTTAAAATTTCACATCTAAACAAAGCTAATTCCAAGAATTTTTGCGGATAAATACTATTGAATTTAATTATTAAAGCTACTCAAAATTGATGCAGCCAATTATTTCTAAACCTATGAAATACTATGGTATTCCTGCGGATTTTAAAATTTTGCATCTAAACAAAGCTAATTCCATGAATTTTTGCGGTTAAACCATATTGACAAAAAAGTAAATCACAAAGAACGCAAGGTTATTTTTTTAGAATGAAAAACTTCTTTTAGTTCACCTTATATTCAAGTGGGGGCAAGTTTTAATTTAAAAAGAGAGAATTAATTTTTTAAAAGACCTACCTATACTTTAACAAAAAGATTTGCTACTTTCCCTTTAATTCTTTAAACTCTTGTTCGGTATAGAATTTACCTTTATAGTCATAGATAATTTTAAGATTGTCTAATTCATAGGCTTTATAGTCTTTTATTAATTGTTCAGCTTCAGCTTTTGATGATACAACTTTAGAGTAATATGAAGTAGAACCATCAGTGTTTTTAACGGGTTTAACCCCACCAATTTGTATAAATATATCAATAACTCCAACAGGAACTTTACCCTTAAATTCTCCTAATAAAACTCTGTATTTAACCTCATTCATATTAATTGAAGACTGTTCATTGGTATTATTATTACTATTGTTGTTATTGTTATTGTTGTTATTGTTGTTGTTGTTGTTGTCTGAAGAAGTGTTGTCTTTTTCAAAAGTATCTAAGTCGTTTTCTTCAGAATAATTTTTAGGTAAATCTACACCCGCTTCTTTTAGTGTAATTCTTTCTCTATTTTTATATACAGTAACAAATGCTGTTTTATAACCTAACTTAGCCAAACGTTTTCTTTCAGCTTCTGCAGCTTCATACGTGTCAAAATTTCCCGTGTAATATCTTGTTATACCATCTTTACCTTGAGCATGGGCTAGGACATCAACATTAGGGAATAATTCCTCAGTGTTAATGGCTCTTTTAAAAGCTCCAATTTGAACACGATATACTTCTTTTGTTTGAGTAAAATCAGGTAATTCTTTACCATTTTGCATATTTATTTTTTCAACCTTGGCAACTACCGAACTATCAACTTCAATATAATCCGTATTATCGTGAGTTGATCTTCCTATTAATTGTACATCAACACCTTCATTTTCAAGTCCTGATTTGGCAGCAACCGCATCTTCAATATTTTCATATTCACCTAAAACGTAATAAACGGTATCTCCTTTAGTAATGGTTTTAAATTCGTTCCAAGCTAGGTATTTTGACAACTGATTAGAACTAACAGATTTATGTTCTTTACCAATAATAATCACATAATTTTTAGGAATCATTAAATCATTATTGTCATTATTTCTATTATATTCCTGCCCTTTATGTCTAAAATCTACTCTAGTAAATTCTTCTTTAAAATCGTGAGCAAGTCCAGTAGTGTCATTAAACAATTCCATTTGTCTTAACCATTCTTCTTCAGTAATGGTTACACCATATCTATTAACAAAATTACCTTCTGGTGTATTTGGTTCTTCATCATAATAATCTGGCACGCCATCATTGTCAGAATCTATTGGACAGCCATTTTCATCAACCATGGCTTCAAGTGGCGTTTTTGCACATTTATCAAGGTAATCAGGTACTCCATCTTGATCTGTATCGGTTTGTTCAAAATCGGCTAACCATAAATCCTCATCTCCACCATAACTATCTTTACCATTTTTCTTCTTATTAAATTCTAAATCATAACTTAAAGAAGCAGAGGTGTACATAAAATAATCTTTTTTAGAATCGCCTTTTCTAATTCCATTACCAGCAGGGGAGATGTTGTCAATTAAATCAGTAAAAGAATAATATAATGTGGTGGACACTCTAAAATCAAATCTTTTAGCAATGTGCCATTCACCTCCAATAGACACGGGGATAGCAAACGATTGTTCTTTGTATTTACCTAAACTATCATAATTTTGTTCTCTTAAATCTGTTTCGTAAGTATAATCTCTTTTTAAAGGAATGGCTTGGCTGGCATTTGGGTCATTTTCTGCCATACTCATAATTGACCCATCAGACCAATAATAATACATCATTCCATTGGCATCATACAAATCGGTTTTTGATAAAAATTCAAAAGAGGTAAACCCTACACCAAATAAAGGAGTAAAAGTTTTGTTAGCTCCAGAAAGAATAGGGTAAAAGTTGTAATATAACATTAAAGAATTTGCTCTAATTCTCGATTCAAAGTTAAAGTTTCTTGTTAAAGTTCTTTCACTTGCAGATACTTTACCATATAAAGCAGTAAATTCTAAATTAAAATAGCTTGATAAAGGAGCGTTTATAAATAAAGAGCCACCGTATCGGCTTACCAAAGGAGAAAAACCAATTTGATAATTTTGTACCTCACCATAATATGTCATTACACCTGTTCCTATACCAATACGGGGTTTAAACACTGTATTTAGTGTGTCAAACTGACCGTATGACTGTGATGTAAACAGTACAATTAATAAGTAAAAATTATATTTTAATTTAAAATACTTCAAAAAAATTATTCTTTAACCACAAATTTAAAATCAGACATATCTACTTCATAGATATCTCTTCCACCAATTCCACCATCACCTGTTGTAGATATTTTACTATAATAAGCTTTTTTAAATTTTGGATAATACATAAAATGTGTTTCTTCACCTACTGTATTAATTGGATAGCCCATATTAACAGGGTCAGACCAATTACCTTCCTCATCTTTAACACAATAATAAACATCATAACCACCCATTCCTTCATGTCCTTGAGAACTAAAAAACAAATATTTCTCATCAGGTGTTACACAAACGGTTGTTTCATTATAAGGCGTATTAATAATGTTTCCTAAATTAACAGGTTTAGACCATTCTTTTTTACCAATTTTAGTTGACTTCCAAATATCCGACATTCCTTCACCACCTAATCTTTCACTTACAAAATACATGGTATTTCCATCAGCTGTAAAAGAAGGACCAGCTTCAAAAAACAAGGTGTTAATGGTTTTCTTTTGTAATGGTTTTGGTTTGCCCCATGCTCCTTTTGTACCCCATTTTGCATAAAAAATATCGGTACTTTTAGTTTTTGGTTTAGGTTTGTTTAAGCCATCAGTATTAATTGAAATATAAATATATTCACCATCAGTTGAGATAGCTGAAACAGCATCAAAACCTACTGTATTTAAACTTTTTATTACATCATTAACATTTGATGCTTCTCCCCATTCACCTTTTTCATCATCCCATTTAGACACATAAATATCAGAAAAGAATTTTTTATCACCTGGGCTAATTCCACCACCTTTATTATCAGCTCGTCTTGATGTGAAATATAACACCTTACCCGAATGACTCAATACTGCAGAATACTCATCATTTCTTGAATTAATGGTTTTACCTAAAGCTTTAATGTTTATTTTAACTGGAGATTTTATCATTTCTTTAGCCCGCTTACACTCAGCAATTCGTAAAGGAATTCGTAAAGATTTAGCTCTGGCTTCACTAATTTTTGATAAAGCCATTTCATAATTTTCAACCGCTTTATCTAGCTCACCAAGTTTATGATAATTAATTCCAAGTAAATAATTAATCTCATTATGAACGTCTTTATCTAACTCATAGGCTTTTAAAGCATATTTTAAACCTTTTTCATAACTTCCTAAAGCAGTATGGCATTCGCCCACCCACATAGTAGCTTCAGGATTATTTTTGTCTTTTACCAGCGCTTCTCTGAACTTAACAAGGGCAGAACGATACAACCCCATATTATATTCTTTTTTTCCTTCTGAAATTAAGAATTTGGCTTGTGCTCTATCCACCACTGTATTGGTAGAGTCTGGCGGGTAAAACTCATTAGCATAACTACTTACATTGATAAAAATTACAAATAGAGAAAAAAGTATAAACTTCATTTTTTTTTAAATTTTAAATAATAAACTCAAATATATTAATTTTGACCGTTATATCCCAATATTTTTGAAATTACTTTTGTTTTTTTTCAACATTATCTAGTTCATTCATTGATAATGTGGCAGCAGTAATGGCTAAAATTGGAGTTAATGCGGCTAAAATAAGTAATGTGATAATGGCTCCCGTCCAAAAAACTCTTGATTGAAAATCAGTAGCTAAAGTATTATAATTATTAAAGATGTAAAAATAAAATAAAAAGAAAATGGAATATACACTACCAATAGAAATGGCTAAACCTTTATGTTGTGATACATAATAAATGGATTGTTGAATATTTAAGCGTCTTCTTTCATTAACATAATCCATAAAACTAAATCCGTAGTAATAAAAACCAACAATAAACGGAATAGAAAACATTAAAAAACTACTTTTGGTTGAAACGCCAAAAAGGGTGGCTAACCCTATAAAAACACCAACAAAAATATAATACCAAACCAAGTTTCTTAAAGCAATTATGGCACCTCTTCTTATGTCGTGATAAAGCATTTTTATATTGTAATTGTATTTTTTGCCACTAATAATTTCTTCAATTTTTTCAGATAACATAGCCAATACAGGAGATAATAAAACAACAACAATGTAAAGCGTAAACTGAGTAAAAATGATATACAAACCGTCAAAAAACATCATTTTAAGAATAGACCAAATTAACTCATTAATGGTTTCAATTTCTGATGCAGTTTGTTGTAAGCTATGGGCAATGTCAAACTCTAATTTTTTAAAATAGGTGCCAGCTAAATAAACCCCTATAAATAAAAATATAGGAAAACTAAAAAACCACCACAAATGATGCTTAAACAAAAACCTTGTGCCTTTAAAATAATTTTTATAACCTAAAAGTAATTGTTTTAAAAAATTCATTGGGCTAAAATACAAAGTATTGTTGTTATATTAAAATGCGTAGAGATATTTATTTTATTTTTTGGCTGTTTAAACGTGCTTTCCATTATACTTTACATTTGGTGTGTCAAGTTTTCATTACTATTAAAATGTGCTTTTCCGAAAGTTTTCGGAATCGCAATTTTAATAGCAATTCAACTAAGCCAAACCCAATGTAAAGGTGCCATTTCAATCACTAACAGAAATTTTTTGTTTTTAATTAAAAAGAACTCATCTAAAAAATTTTTAGATTAATCAAACATGAATCGCTCTTTTTCCAGTAGCATCTAAAGCAGCTTCTTTAATAGCCTCTGTAAAAGTAGGGTGAGGGTGACAAATTCTAGCCATGTCCTCAGCAGATGCTCTGTATTCCATAGCGGTAACTGCTTCCATAATCATATCAGCTGCTCTGGCTCCAATCATATGTACGCCAAGTACTTCATCAGTTTCTTCATCTGCTAAAATTTTAACAAACCCCATTAAATCCATAGAAGCTCTTGCACGTCCTAATGCTTTCATTGGAAAAGAACCTACTTTATATTTTACACCTTCAGCTTTTAATTCTTCTTCTGTTTTTCCAACAGCTGCTACTTCAGGCCAAGTGTAAACCACTCCTGGAATTAAATTATAATTAATGTGAGGTTTTTGTCCTGCTAATAATTCAGCCACAAAAACTCCTTCTTCTTCTGCTTTATGAGCCAACATAGCACCTTTAATAACATCTCCAATAGCGTAAACATTTGAAACTTTAGTTTGTAAGTGTTCATTGGTGTCAATCATTCCACGTTTATCGGTTTCAATTCCAATGTTTTCTAATCCTAATCCTTTAGTATAAGGTTTTCTACCCACAGCAACTAGGCAATAATCGGCTTCAAATATTACTTCTTCTTGTTTTTTATTAAGAGCAGTAACTTTAACGCCTTTACCTGTGTTTTCAACATTTTGAACTTGTGTTTTTAAATTAAATTTAAAGCCTTCTTTTTTAAGTACTTTTGTTAATTCTTTTCCTAAAGATTTATCCATAGTTGGAATAATAGAATCGGCAAACTCTAACACTTCTACTTTTGTACCTAAACGGGCAAAAACACTTCCTAATTCTAACCCTATTACACCACCACCAATTACAATCATTGTTTTAGGCACTTCTTTTAATTCTAAAGCTTCAGTTGATGTAATAATTCTTTTTTTATCAGGTTCCATACCTGGGAAAAAGTTTGGTTTAGATCCAGTTGCAATTACGGCATATTTTGTTTCTAAAATAGTTTCTTTTCCTTCTTTATCGGTAACTTTAATGTGAGTATTATCAACAAAAGAACCTATTCCGTGATGCACATCTACTTTGTTTTTATCCATTAAATAATCAATACCTGCACAAGTTTGAGATACCACTTGGGCTTTACGTTCAACCATTTTAGCTAAATCAACTTTCAAATTATCTAACGAAATACCGTGTTTGCTAAAATTATGGGCAGCTTCATGGTAATGTTCTGAGGAGTCAAGCATGGCTTTTGAAGGGATACACCCAACATTTAAACAAGTTCCGCCTAAAGTGTCATATTTTTCAATCAAAGCGGTTTTAAAACCCAATTGAGCAAATCTTATGGCACTAACATATCCGCCAGGTCCGGAACCAATAATAACTACATCATATTTCATCTTTCAATTATTTTAAAAATTAATGTCTTACCAAAATAGTAAGCTTTGCAAATTTAAACCAATTTTTAAATTAGTGACTTAAAACTTTGAAAGTATTTTTAATTAAGCATAAATCTTATCTTAATTAATTTATAACTTAACATTAACGCATTGATTTGGCGTACTTGTTCTCCATTAGATCAACATAAAACGATACATGTACCATATCTCCCACACCTGTTTCATGCAACATACCATATTTAGTGCGATCAAAATCAAATTGTCCTTCAAATACATACACAAATTGTCCTATATTATTTTTTGTGTTGCCATAGTAAATAAACGGAAAATTTAAAGTATTAATTTTACCCATTAATTCTAATTTTCCATGAGCAATTAAACTGGTGTCACCTAGAGTAATAGAGTCTGAAACAAATTTAATTTCGGGATATTTTTTAGTATCAAAAAAATCATCACTTACCAATGATTCATCTCGCATTTTATTACTAGTATAAATAGATGACGCGTTAATACTAACATTTATATTTGATTTTTGCCAAACAGTATCTACATTAAGCGTAACAGAAAATTCATTGAAACGTCCTGTTGTATTTAGTAGCCCAGCAATACTAAATAAAAGTTCTAAATTATTTTTATTTTTAGTTGATGCTGAATAGGTGGCTATTGGCATTTGCGATAAATCAAGTGTTTTTGTTTTAGAACTGATTGTTCTATCAGTTTTATTAATAATTGTTTTTTTGACATTACTTTTTACAAATCCCCATTTATAATAAGTCCATAACAAGGCAAAACATATTACGCCTACTGCAACAATAATAATTTGTTTAATCATGTTTTAAATGTAGTTTTTATTAAAATGAATTAGTTTATTAAAAGTTTTAATTTAATCAAATAGGGTTTACTTATTCAAAAGAAACGTAACCTATGCGCTCATTATTACCTTTTTTAGTGTAAAAATATAATCTGTCATTTTCTTTATCCGAATAATGTATTTTAGGTACAGCTATGGTTCCTGTTTCTTTTTTATTAAATAATTGTTCTTTCTTTTTATCGCCAGAAATCATATTAATTGTAACTATTGAAGTCACATTCTTTTTGTTACTCGTAAAGTTAGTTGGCACTATGCGCGATTCTTCAGATATTGGTTTACCTGATTCATCATAGTTTTTGATATTGTCATTATACATTATGTAAATATTATTTTTATCAAAATGAAAAGCAAAAGATGAATAATAACCTCCATCATTTGTAGAAATTTGATATTTTCTTACTTTTTTGTTCCATAAAAACTCTCCGTCTTCATTTAAACGTGAAACAATAATGTCGTTATAATAATAGTACGTTACTGTTCTTGTTGTACCATTATAATGGTACGTTACTATTCTTGTTGTACCATTATAAGAACTATATGTTTTTGTTACCGAATAATATTGTTCAGATACTAATAATGCACCTCCGTCATCAGTTGTTATTAATTGTCTTAATCTATAATTATATAAAACAGGTTGTTTATTACTTTTAGATGCTTTTTTCTTAGATCGATTAGACCAACCTTGTGTTATGAAATTATCGGGGAAAGCTGAG
>CAYQRJ010000109.1:6277-8161 GCA_964419855.1 uncultured Crocinitomix sp. | reverse complement strand
ACTGTGTTTGGATATTATGTTAGCGACCCTCAACGTTATGGTGTTGTAGAATTTGACAAACTAAAAAATGTAATTGGAATTGAAGAAAAACCTGAAAATCCTAAATCTAATTATGCGGTAACTGGTTTGTATTATTATGATAATACGGTTATTGAAAAAGCAAAATCACTTAACCCCTCAAAAAGAGGAGAGTTAGAAATTACTGATTTAAACAAATTATATTTAAAAGAGGGTACACTAAAAACCGAATTGTTAGGTAGAGGAATGGCATGGTTAGATACTGGCACACACGAATCTTTAATTCAAGCCTCTAATTTTATCGCCTCAATAGAACAAAGACAAGGATTAAAAGTGTCTTGTATAGAGGAGATTGCTTGGCGTAAAGGTTATATCAACGACCAACAATTAAAAACATTAGCTGATCCTTTAAAAAAGAATCAATACGGGCAATATTTACTAAAACTATTAGATAAGTCAAAACAAACAATTTAATAAAATGGGTACAATAAAAAATATATTAATAGATAGTTTAAATGGATTTTCTGCTAAGGATATTCCTTTATTTATATTCCAAATTTTAGTGGCTGGTTTGCTAGCGCATTTGTTTCAAATCATCATTAACAAAAAATGGAAAACAGGCGTTATTTGCAACTCTGCTTTAATAGCTACTACGCTTGCTATTTTGTCGGCTATTGTAAAATACTCTTTACCCTTTGCAGTTTTAGCACTTGCTGTAATTGTATGGTTAAAACCTAAATCTACTGATAGTACAATCTCTAAAATAGCATTAGTTATAGTAGGGTTAATTGGTGTTGGTTGCGGAGTGGGTTCTGTGGCACTCACTATCTTAGGTACAATTATCTTGTTTTTGATAATATTATTTACTCCTCTGAAATCTGATGAATGAAGTTGATTAAAAAAATAGACACATTACTCATATTTTTATTATTAAGCGTATTATTTACATACGCTTTTGTTGGTGATATGGGCTATTTTTTAAAAGCATCAAACTCAACTCAATTAAAAACTTATGTTGATGCCCAAAGTGTGCTTAAATTAGACACCATTAATCAAGGTGTTTACATTACTAATTTTAACCCAGAGTTCAAAATTTATTATTCTGTTAACGGCGGTAAAACCTGGTTTGATTATCATCATCAAAATTTAAAAAACATTAAACCAAATGATTTATATAAATATGCTACATCAATTAGATATAAGCATCCTTTTGGAAAATTGCCTGACATTAATACTTTTTTAGTTAAAGCAAAACATCAAACTCAATCTCTTTATCTTAAACCTGTACCAATAACCATTTTATCAAATTATAAATCTAGTTTACCTGTGGTTAACTTAATTTGTCATCAAGATGATTTGGTTGGAGAATATAATGGAATGATGATTTTAGGACAACACTCTTGGCAAGATGAAGGGTTTTATAAAGCTTTTTGGTATAGAAACGCTAATTATAATCAAAGGGGAAGTAAATGGCAAAAAAACACCTATTTTCAATATTTTGAACAAAATAACTTAAAACTTCAAACACAAATTAAATTACAAGTTAGTGGTCACGCATCTAGGTCTTTCCCTCAAAAATCGCTTAAAATTAAAGCCAACAGAATAAGTGGAGATGACAAAATCAACTTTGCTTTTTTTGGTAAAAAAGGATTAAAAAAATATAAATCTGTTGTATTAAGAAACTCGGGAAATGACAACAGTAAAACTTTATTTGCTGATGTGTTAATGCACCAACTTATTGATACTAATTTTGTCAATGTAATCTCTCAAAAAGGCAAAGCGGTTAATGTATTTATCAATGGTAATTATTGGGGAATTTATAATTTAAGAGAGCGTCAAAACAGATACTATATTGCTAAAAAAGAA
>CAYQRJ010000109.1:0-6177 GCA_964419855.1 uncultured Crocinitomix sp. | reverse complement strand
GTTGATTTAGATTACTGCCTAGCTTATAATATGGATAATCTGCAAAAAAACTATTTTAATAAATTGCTTTCTTCAAACTCTATCACCTCAAAATTATTTAAAACTTTAATTAAAAATAAAGATTATAAGTTAACTTTTAAATTAAGGGCTAAAGAACTAATAAAAACATTGTTTAATCAGCAAAGAGTAGCTCCTGTTTTTAATTCGTTAAAAAATCAATATAAAAATGATATCCCCTATCAAATTAATAGGTGGAGAGGAAATTTTACTTTGCAACAATGGAACAAAAACTGCCAAGCCAATTTAGATTTTTTATTAAAACGTCCTAAAATTTATTTAAAACAAACTGAATCTTTATAAATGATTAACGCCTACAAACAAAACGCTCAATTTATTATGCTACTTATTATTATGTATGTAGTAGGCGTTTGGGGTGGACCTATTATTTATTTATTATTTCCTATTATATTTTTTCTTTTTGGTTTAAAAGGGTTGTTTTTTGAGATGCTAATCACCTCTATTTGGTTATTAATTTTATCAGACTACGTACCTGTTAAAAACGCCACTTATGACGACCTACAATTTGCTAAAGATTTAAAGCCTTTAATTCCTATTTTTTTATTTGCTTTTTACATTTTACACCGCGATAAATTCCCTTCTTTTCCAAAAGTATTTAAGTATTTTATTCCTTTTTTAATTGTAGTTTCTTTTTCTTTAATATATACCATCAACATTAATATAGGGTTAAAAAAAACATTATCTTTTATTTTGATGTACTTTACCATACCTGTTTATGTTAATTACTTACATCATTATTATGGTAAATTATTTTGGAATAGCTTGCTCACCTTTTTAATTTGGATGTTAGTTATAGGGTTAATGCTTGGGTTATTTGTTCCTCAAATTGGTATGATTGCAGGCGATAGATTCAAAGGCATTTTAGGTAATCCAAATGGTTTAGGAATCTTTTTAAACTTGGTGTTTATTTTATGGATGGTAACCAAAGAATTTAAGCTGACTTCTTTTACAATAAAAGAAAATAGATTGGCATTTATTGTTATTATCTTATCTTTACTTTGGTCGGGTTCTCGTAATGGAATAATGAGTATTTTTATGTTTTACATGGTGTATAGATTGGTTAAAATTCATTGGTCTTTTGCCATGGTGGCTGTTGTGTTTGTGGTTGTGTTTGAGGAATTAATTTTTGCTTCTTTTATTCAAATGATTGAGTTTTTTCAATTAGCCGATTATTTTAGAGTAGATTCAATTGAAGAGGGGTCTGGACGTAAAATTGCGTGGGTTTTTGCATGGGACATAATAAAAGATAAGTTCTTTTTTATTGGTGGTGGATTAGGAAATGACGAAAACATTATGCGTCCCAATTATAAATGGTTAAGTAGGTTAGGACATGAAGGTGGGGTACACAATTCTTATTTTTCAATGTGGTTTGATTCGGGATTAATTGGAATTATTACATATTTTACAGGTTTTTTAACTGCTTTATTTAAAAGCATGAAAGATAATTATATCGCTTTAGCTTTTATGGTGTCTATTTTGTTTAACATTACTTACGAATCGTGGTTAGTAGCATCTTTAAACCCTTTTACTATAATTTATCTAATTATTTTAACCATTTTTGTAGAACAATTAAGAGGTAAAAATATAGAGTCCGTATAAATGAAACTTAAAATTAACATAAAAAAACTTGCAATAAGAATCATATTATTGATGCTTTTTTTAGGTGTAATTATACTATATGTCGCCAATAAAAAAGCCAAACAATATGGTTATACTGGAGTTATAGATGTTACAAAAACCTACTTTAACAATAAGGCTCTCGCCAATCAAGTTAAACCAACTGAAATGCAACTCAAATTATCAAAAAGTGACTATAATTTTTTAAAAGAAAAACGTCAAGTAGCTTTAGATAGAGGATTACAAATTAATGAGGGAGATAACTATGTAGATTGTGAAGTGATGGTTGGGAATGAAAAAGTAAACGGAAAAATGCGTCTTAAGGGTCACATGACCGACCATTTACAAGGTGAAAAATGGTCTTTTAGAGTTAAAACCAAAAAAGAAATTTTAGGGATGTACAGGTTCTCACTTCAGCATCCTGGAACAAGAAACTATGTGTATGAATGGATTTATCATCAACTACTAAAACATGAAGGTATTATCTACTTATTTTACGATTACATCAATTTAAAATTAAACAATAAAGATTTAGGTATTTATGCCATAGAAGAACATTTTGGACAACATGTTTTAAAAAGAAACAACAGACCCAAAGGAATGATTGTAAGATGGAACCCCAACTTATATTGGGAAGGTAGAATTGATGAATTTCAAAATACTTATTTAGATGAAGAATACTCTAATTATGTATCAAGTTTTGTTGAACCTTATAATAAGGGAAAAATGTTTAAAGATACTGCCTTGTTAAATAATTATTTAACCTGTGCCAAATTATTATACGAATTTAGAGCTGGTTTCAAAAAAACATCTGAAGTATTTGATGTAGATAAAATGGCAAAATTTCATGCCATTATAGATTTAGTAGGAGGTCATCATTCATTAGATTGGAGTGATGTGAAATTGTATTATAATTCTAATACAAAAAAAATAGAACCAGTAGGTTACGAAAGTTTTAGTATTAGAAAAACAGAAGCCATTGCAGGACAAAGAAATTATAATTCTTACGACAGTTTACATTATGATTATCACAACCAATTATTTTCGGACATTGTTTTTTACAAAGCTTATATCCAAAACTTAGAACGCATTGCTCAAGAAAGTTATTTTCATAATTTTATAGACATCATTCAAGAAGAATACAATAAAAAAGTAGGAATAATTGCTAAAGAATGGCCTTACCGAAAATTTGGGTTTGAAGCTTATTTTGAAAACATCAGACTCATTAAACATAATTTACAATTGCCCAAACCTTTACACGCTTTTATTCAATCTAACAATAAAGACAGTATTGTGTTAGCAGTTGCTCCCGTTAGTGATTTTCCAATAGAAATTATAGGGATACAACAAAAAAATAAACTCATAAATCCCAATACAAATTACACAATTAATCCTAAAGCAAGACAAAGCGTACTAAAGTTTTTTGAAATTAAATTTTATGGCGAGTTTACAAAAACTAAAAATCTACTTCTTAAAGCAAAAATACCAGGCAGTCAAAATACGTTTAATATACCGTTAGCTCTCTACCCTGCCTACAAAAAAACCGAAATAAAGCATCAACCAATAGAATTATTAATTGATACTTCTTTAATAAGCATTAAAAATTATCAAATAATGTTTAAACATAAACACACCAACATCACAAATAAAACATACATACCAAATGGTTATACCCTAATGATTTTACCAGGACAATCTTTAAACTTACAAAACCAATTAATTGTTGATGGAAGTTTAAGTATTTCAGGTTTTTCAGATCATCACGCCATTGTAAAAACCTCAGCAAAAGGAAAAATCATTATCAATGGAGCGTTTAACGCCTTTAATACAGAGTTTAATGGAGATGATATTCTACAAGCAAAACAAAGTCAACTTAAATTAAAAAACTGTTGGTTTTACGACATTACCAAAACAGCTCTGTTGGTGTATAATTCTGATGTTGTTATGGAAAATTGTTTTACAAATCAAACCAATATATTTGCTGTCTTTAATGAATCTGATGTTGAAATTTTAAACTGTGAATTCAATAACAATCAAACCATTTTTAATAATAATGCCTCTTTGATTAAATTAAATAATTGTAATTTTAAAAATAATCAAATAATTGCTAATTTAAATTATCAAACACAATGTTATATGTGGCACAGTAATTTTGAACAAACCGACACCATTTTTAATTTAAAAAACACCTCATCTGTTAACGCTTATGGTTGCTACATTAATCATGTAGATTTAGCTGTAATGATAAGTGAAAATAATGAAAATTTACAAGGAGAATCAAATTACTCTTTTTATAAAACCCCTTTAACCAACTGTCGCCAAGAATCAATAAAACTTTAATGAAAAAGATAGGACTCATCATATTATTTTTTAGTGAGATTTTAACTTGGTCGCAAACCTCACCCTTTAATAAAATATCAATTAAAAATGATAGTACATCAAACAGCTATTCATTTATTGTAAGTGGTCATTTTTATGGCAACCGATACAACAACACAGGTATTCCCTGCAACACTTTGTTAGCTAACCTTAATTGGATAAACCAATCTGAAAATAATTTTGTAATGTGCTTGGGCGATTTATTTATGGATATTTCAAATGACATACCCACTTATAAAAAATATTTGTTCACTCCACTAAAAAAACCATTATTTAACGCAGTTGGCAATCACGATTTAACCAAAAACATCTATCAAAACAATTTTGGTAAAACATTTTATTCTTTTCAAATCAACAATGATTTACACATAATTTTAGACACAGAAAAAGATGATGGAAACATTGAAGACGAACAGCTTGAAATGCTAAATAATGCTTTAAAAACTGTTAGTCAATCTAACATAAACAATGTATTTATTTATTCGCACCGAACAGTTTGGGCAAGAAGCTACAAAAAACTTGACAACTTGTTTAAAGATAACACTCAATCTGTATTTGGTAATAATTTTAAGGATGATGTTCTCCCTTTGTTAAACCAACTATCTAAACAAGCCAATGTGTTTTGGTTTTCGGGGTCGTTAGGAGATGCACCAGCATCTTTTTTTTATTTTGAAAATGATAATTTACATTATATTGCTACTGCCATAAGAGGTTTAAAAAGAGATGCAGTTTTAATCGTTAATGTAACTAATGATAAAGTTGATTTTGAAACAAAAAGTTTTACTAACAATAAAGTTTATCCTTTAACCCATTACAACGTTGAATTTTGGGATAAAACCCCAACTACTCCATCTTTTAATTATAGGTTGATACCATTATACATCAAACAGACCTTGCTACACCGTTATTTTTGGATTGGAGTGATAGTAACATTGCTTTTAGTATTTGGATTAAGAATATTTGTAAAAAGAAAAAAATAATTTGACAAAAAAAAATTATAATATTCCTGTTATAAACAGCTTAAGAGGGCTGGCGGCTTTATCTGTATGCCTATATCATTTTGTTTGCACTACAACAGGTTACATTCAAAACCAAACATTATTAGACGTGTTTCATTATGGTTCTAAAGGGGTACAAGTTTTTTTTATAATTTCTGGTATTGTAATTCCTTTATCAATGATAAAACTTAATTATAAATGGACACATTTATATAAATTTATGATTAAACGGTTCATCAGAATTGAACCACCTTATTTGGCAGCAGTTATATTAGGTATTCTATATTTATATGTCCGAAACTTTATTCCTTCATCCGCTCAAGTTGATTTATTTCCTTCTTTAAAAGAAATACTTTTACATTTAGGATATTTAGTCCCTTTTTTTGAAGATACTAATTGGATAAACCCTGTGTTTTGGACATTATCAGTTGAGTTTCAGTATTATTTATTTTTAGCTTTAACCTTTCCTTTAGTGTTAAGCAAACAACAATTATTGCGTTATTTATTTTATGCTATTTTACTTTTAATGCCATTTACAATTAATTATGGACAAGCTTTTTTCACCTATTGGAGCGCTTATTTTTTAATGGGGATTTTATATATTTTGTTTAAAACAAAAAAAATTACTTTTGTTGAGTTTATCTTAGTAATAAGTATTGCCTCTATTTTAGTTTTTTTTAATCAAAGTTGGGTAGATTTAGTGATTGCCTACATCACTTTATTAATTGTTCATTTTTTTAGCGATTTTACTAACAAATTTGGAGAATTTTTAGGTAAAATTTCATATTCTCTATACTTATTACACAGCATTGTAGGTTCTGCTTTTGTTAATTTTATGTCGCATAGATTTACAGAATCTTATCAAAAGTTTTTGGTGATAACAACTGGAGTGTTAATTACTATTGCTTTTTCTTATCTTTTTTGGAAATATATAGAAAAGCCAAGCCATAATTACGCAAAGAAAATAAAATTTTAATTTAGATTTAATTTCATTTTTTTGGTATGATTTTTTCTTTTAACTGATAACATTTTTAGGTGTAAAAACTTTTAATTTTAAAAAAAACAACTAAATTTGTTAACCAACAAAAACATCAATTATGAAAAA
>CAYQRJ010000108.1:0-8325 GCA_964419855.1 uncultured Crocinitomix sp. | reverse complement strand
TTGCAAATTGTAATTATAAGTTTTATCTTTGCAATCTTATAAAAAAATCAATTGACGTAAAATGGAAATTCCAAAAGCATATAACCCAAATACAGCAGAAGATAAATGGTACAGTTACTGGTTAAGTAAAAATTATTTTCACTCAGAACCAGATAACAGAGAACCATATACTGTTATGATTCCACCGCCAAATGTTACAGGTGTATTGCACATGGGACACATGCTAAACAATACCATTCAAGATGTATTGGTGCGTAGAGCCCGTATGCAAGGAAAAAATGCTTGTTGGGTACCTGGTACCGATCATGCTTCTATTGCAACAGAAGCAAAAGTGGTGCAAAAACTACGTAAAGAGGGAATAAAAAAGTCAGATTTAAGTAGAGATGAGTTTTTAAAACATGCTTTTGAATGGAAAGACAAATATGGAGGAATTATTCTGGAGCAACTTAAAAAACTAGGTGCTTCTTGCGATTGGGATAGAACTCAATTTACAATGGATGCCGAGTATTCAGAATCTGTTATTAATACGTTTATTGATTTATATCATAAAGGAAAAATTTATCGTGGCATTAGAATGATCAATTGGGACCCTGCTGCTCAAACGGCTTTGTCTAATGAGGAGGTAATCCATAAAGAAGTTAACTCTAAACTATATCACGTTCGTTATAAAATTGAAGGAACTGATGACGAATGGCTAACCATTGCTACCACTCGTCCCGAAACCATTTTAGGTGATTCTGCTATATGTGTCAATCCTAATGATGCCCGTTATGCCAACTTAAAAGGTAAAAAAGCCATTGTGCCTATTGCTAACCGTTCTGTGCCCATTATTTTTGATGAGTATGTAGATATGGAATTTGGAACGGGTTGCTTAAAAGTGACACCTGCTCATGACGAAAATGATTATAATTTAGGTAAAACCCACAATCTTGAAACTATAGACATATTAAATGATGATGGAACTTTAAATGCAAACGGTTTACATTATGAGGGGCAAGATAGATTTGAAGTTAGAAAATCTATTGCTAAAGAATTAGATGAATTAGGGTACTTGGTTGAGGTAGAAGATCACATTAATAAAGTAGGGTATTCCGAAAGAACTGATGTGCCAATTGAGCCAAAATTATCATTGCAATGGTTTGTTAATATGAAAGAATTAGCAGAACCAGCACTAAATGCCGTAATGAATGGCGAAATTAAATTCCACCCCGACAATCTTAAAAACACTTATCGCCATTGGATGGAAAATGTGCAAGATTGGTGTATATCACGACAGTTGTGGTGGGGACACCGTATTCCTGCTTGGTATTATGGAAAAGAAGAGAATGATTATGTAATTGCAAAAACCATTGATGAGGCTGTTAAGTTAGCATCTGAAAAAGCAGGAAAAACCATTACTAAAAATGATTTAAAACAAGATGATGATGTGTTAGACACTTGGTTTTCGTCTTGGTTGTGGCCCATTTCATCTTTTAACGGATTAACGCAACCCAATAATCCCGAAATTAATTATTATTATCCAACCAACGATTTAGTAACTGCACCTGAAATTATGTTTTTTTGGGTAGCCAGAATGATAATGGCAGGGTATGAATATATGGGGAAAGCTCCTTTTAAAAATGTGTATTATACTGGTATTGTTAGAGATAAATTAGGACGTAAAATGTCTAAATCTTTAGGTAACTCTCCCGACCCTATTGAATTAATTAAAGAATATGGAGCAGACGGTGTAAGAGTAGGGATTTTAATCTCATCTCCAGCCGGAAACGATTTGCCTTTTGATACCTCTCAATGCGAGCAAGGACGAAATTTTTCTAATAAAGTATGGAACGCTTTTAGGTTAGTTAAAAGTTGGGATGTTCAAAATATTAACCAACCCGAATCAAGTAAAATAGCAATAGAATGGTTTCAAAATAAATTAAATGATGCCATTAAATCAATTAATGATAATTTTGATAAGTTTAGAATATCAGATTGTTTAATGACCACCTATAAATTGGTTTGGGACGATTTTTGTTCTTGGTATTTAGAAATGGTAAAACCTGCTTATCAACAACCCATTGACCAAAAAACATTAGATGCTACCATTAACTTTTTTGAGCAATTATTGCAATTAATGCACCCATTTACGCCTTTTATTACAGAGGAATTATGGCATTTATTAAGAGAAAGACAAGAGGGAGATGATATTATTGTGTCATCATTACCGCAAGAAGGAAATGTTGATGAGGACATTTTAAAACAATTTGAAATTGCATCAGAAATTATTTCAAACATTCGTAACATCCGCAAGCAAAATAATATAGCTAATAAAGTAGAGTTAAATTTATTTATTAAAGATAACTCAGGCATTAACAAAACTTTTGATACTGTAATTACTAAAATGGGAAACATTTCTCAGTTAGAATATGTTACCGAAAAAGTACCTAATTCATTTTCTTTTATAGTTAAAAACAACGAATATTTTATTCCGTTTGGTGATGAAATTGATGTAGCAGCTGAGTTAGAAAAACTAAATAAAGAGTTAGAATACACCAAAGGATTTTTAGCGTCAGTTCAAAAAAAGTTGGCTAACGAAAAATTTGTTAACGGAGCACCCCAACAAGTAGTCGCTAATGAGCGTAAAAAAGAGGCAGATGCCACCAGTAAAATTAGTATTTTAAAAGATAAAATAGCCAGTTTACAATAAGTATTAAAAAATAGATGTGCATAAATCAACCATTTAAATTAAAAAGTTAGCGGTTATTAATGTAACTTTACTTTTAAAACAGATTTATGCGTGTCCATTTTATTGCAATAGGCGGAAGTGCAATGCACAATTTAGCCATAGCTTTAAACCGTAAAGGTTACAAGGTTACTGGGTCTGATGATGAAATTTTTGAACCCTCTAAAAGCCGATTAAATAAAGAAGGGATTTTGCCCAAAACAATGGGGTGGGATACAAATAATATCTCATCTAACATTGATGCAGTTATTCTTGGAATGCACGCCCGTAAAGATAATCCAGAACTGTTAAAGGCTCAAGAGTTAGGTCTTAAAATTTATTCGTATCCCGAATTTGTTTACAATCAATCTAAAGATAAAACTAGAATTGTAATTGGAGGTAGTCACGGAAAAACATCTATTACCTCAATGATTTTACACGTGATGTCAGAGCTAAATATTACAACTGATTATTTAGTTGGTGCATTGCTAGAAGGTTTTGATTGTATGGTGCAATTATCAGATGCCAAATATATTGTGATTGAAGGAGATGAATACCTGTCCTCACCTTTAGATTTAAAACCAAAATTTCATTGGTATGCACCTCATATTGCATTAATTAGTGGAATTGCTTGGGATCACATCAATGTTTTTCCAACTTTTGAAAACTATGTAGAACAATTTAAAATATTTACAGATAAAATAGAACCCAACGGAAAGTTAATATTTTTTGCTTGTGATAAAGAATTGGTTAAAATTGCCGAACAAACAAGAAATGATATTACTGAGATTTTATACAATATGCCATCTTACGTAATTCAAAATGGAGTAACAACCCTCATTAATGGCACAAAAAAATATCCACTACACGTTTTTGGACAACATAATTTGCAAAATATTTTAGGGGCTAAATTGGTGTTAAATCAAATTGGTGTAAAAGATGATGAGTTTTATACAGCTATTACCTCTTTTAAAGGAGCGTCAAAAAGATTAGAAAAAATTGCAGAAAATGAGCAAACCATTATTTTTAAAGATTTTGCCCATTCACCTTCTAAATTAAAAGCAACAACTCAGGCGGTTAAGCAACAATTTCCTAATCGTCAATTAATTGCTTGTATGGAATTGCATACATTTTCATCTTTAAAAAAAGAGTTTCTACCTCAGTATAAAAACTGTATGCAAAATGCCGATAAAGCGTATGTGTATTTTAATCCAAAAGTGGTGGAGCATAAAAAATTAGACCCCATTACTGCTCAGCAAGTTAAAGATGCTTTTGCAACAGATAATGTTGAGGTGTTTACAGATTCTAAGGCGTTAATGGCTAAAATAAAACAAGAAGATTTAGCACAAACCAATTTATTATTGATGAGCTCAGGTAATTTTAATGGTGTTAATTTAGATGAATTAGCTAAGGAATTATTGAATAAATAAAGACAACAATTAATAAATGTTGTATATTTGAAAATATGAATAAGATAATATCTGATAAGATAGATATAATTAAAAAAATTTGTAAAAAGTACAAAGTAAAAGAACTGTATGTTGTTGGATCTGTTGTGTCTGATAACTTTACACCGGTTAGTGACATTGATTTTTTGATAAAATTTGATGATATTTCAATAAAAGAATACACAGATAATTATTTTGAATTACATCAAATATTTAATCAAATATTTAATAGAAATATTGATTTGATAACAGATAAGTCTTTAAAAAATCCTTTTTTCACCCAGTCAATCAATGCCTCAAAACAGTTAATTTATGCAAGTTAAGATAAAAAAATACTTGTATGATATCTTAGAGGCTTCAAATTCTATTTTTGAATATTTAGAACATAAAAAAGATTTTTCATTTTACGAAAATAATAAGTTATTACGTAGAGCAGTTGAAAGAGAATTTGAGATAATAGGAGAAGCATTAAATAGAATATTAAAAATTGAAAAGAGTTTTCCAATAAAAAATGCTAAAAGAATTATTAGTTTAAGAAACTTAGTTATCCACGCTTATGACTCTGTAGATAATATAATAATTTGGGGAATTATTTCTAATGATTTACCTAAGTTAAAAGATGAAGTAGAAAAGCTACTTAATGAACAACTTTTTTAATATTGAAATCAATATGAAAATCATCAGAAAACTACTTGTAAAAACCTTTGGAATAAAAACCTATTTAACTTGGGTAAGTAAAATTTATATCACATTAATTAAAATGGGATATTCCAAAAATAAATACGCCGAATTGTATTTTACAAAACAAATTGTTAAAGCAGGAGATACTGTGCTTGATATTGGGGCAAATTTAGGATATTACTCCTATTTTTTAGCTCAAAAAATTGGGCAAAATGGTACATTATTGGCGGTAGAGCCTATTCCTTTATTTGCAGAGATTTGGAAAAAAAATCTTAAAAAATATAACAACTATAACATTAAATTATTTAATTGTGCTTTAGGTAGCGAGCCAAAAGAAAAGGTTAAAATGTCAATTCCAATTGTAAATGGCGTTGTGCGTCACGGATTAACAAAAGTTGAAGGTCAAGGAGAAAGCCATTGGGAAAGTTTATTAGATTTTGAAGTACCTATGAATGTTGGAGATGATTTGTTAGAGAAAGAAAACCTAACACAATTAAACTACATCAAATGTGATGTTGAGGGTTATGAGCAATACGTTATTCCGTCTTTAAAGCAAACCATTAATCAGTTTAAACCACTTATTCAAATAGAACTTAACGGAAAAGATAACCGTCAAAGCGTTGTTGATTTTTTATTTGAACTTAAATATGATGTTTATATATTAAGCAACAATAAATTAAAGATAATTGAATCAACAGATATCCATAACTATAACCAAGATTTCTATTTTATTAACAGAGAAAGAATTGGCGTATTTTCTAAATTAATTGAATAAAAAAGTAATTTGGTAAATAAACTATTTGTTTATTTTAATTGGTAATTGCTTACTAAAACTGATGCTGAAATATGTAATATTCTTTCTAATTCTCGTATCATATCAACAGTGAGTTTTTTTTTCTTGTTCAAAATTTCAGACACTCTACTTTTTCCTCCAATCACACCTACTAAATCTTTTTGTTTTAGATTCATTTCTTCCATTCGTATTTTAATGGCTTCAATAGGGTCGGGGGCTTCAATAGGAAAGTGTTTGTTTTCATAATTTTCAATTAGTAGAGATAAAATTTCTGCTTCATCTCCTTCTTTAGAATTTGGTTCTGCATCAAATATCAATTCAAGTCTTTCAAGAGACTTTTTATAATCATTTTCTGTTTTTATTGGTTTAATATTCATAATTATCTTTATTTAAATTGTATTTGCATTTATTTTATCATAAGCAGAATGTGTTCCAATAAACCTTATAAATGCCCATTGCCTTTCATAGTTAAACTTTACAATCAGTCTATACGAGTTCCCTTTTATATTGAAAACAATTCTGTTGTCTTTTAATATACTTGCCGTTATGTAAGTCAGTTTTACATCATTTGGCGATTTCCAATTAGAGTTTTTAGCTGTTTCATACCAAGTTTTTAAATATTGTTCTGAATCTGTGTGTTTTTCCCAAAATTCTCGTAATGTTTTTTTTGCTATTATTCGCTTCATTTAGTAATTATCTTAATACAAAGATATAAAAAAGTTCTCAAATAACGAACTGTTTAACCGCAAATATTCATGGAATTAGCTTTGTTTAGATGTGAAATGTAGCAGATGAATGATGATAATTTCAAACTCCTTCAAATTTGAGTGTTATTAAATCGCACAACAAGTGTTTTAATGGGGTGATTTACTATGTTTAACTAAAAAGACAATAATATAGTGGTGAATTTTTGCGGGTTAAAATACTATCCATCCGTAAAAGTTGCATTAACTAATTGAATTTAGGTAATAAAATCATTTATAATTTTATTATCTTGTTTTTCAATATATAATTGTCCTTATCAATTATTGTTATAAAATAGATACCACTACTATATGGGCATAAATCAATTTTGAGAATATCATTCAATATAATATTTTCAAAATTATAAATTTCCTTTCCTAAATAATCTGTTACAATTATTGAAAAAGATTCATTATTACGATTTGTTTTAAGATAAATGAAATCATTAGTAGGATTTGGGGATATAAAGAACTTATTTTTTAAATTTTCAATAGAAAGGTAATCTATAATTATACAATCAGACGTATCAATACAGCCATATTCATTTTGAATAATTACAGAAAATGCACCGTTATTATTAAGAGAGAAATATTGATTTGTTTCTCCTAAAATATTTTCTTGATTAATGCAATCAAACCACTGATAAAATTGTGCATTATACTCTTCAGAAATTAAATATAAACTTGAATCATAAATCGTTATGTTTGGTTGCGGTAAAGAATTAATACTAATAGAGTCTGTTAAAGTTTCACAATTATTAGATGCTTGAAGCCAATATTCCCCTTCTTGATTAACTAAAATTGTTTCTGTAGTATCTCCTGTGTTCCATAGATAACTAACATTTTGATTACTTAATTGAGGCAATATTATTAATGAATCCGTAGAGCATAAAGAAGTATCTAATGGTAATGAAAGATTAATTGCAGAGATTGTTGTAATAATAATTGTATCAGTTACTGAATTACAATTATTAGATGCTTGAAGCCAATATTCCCCTTCTTGATTAACTAAAATCATTTCTGTAGTATCTCCTGTGCTCCATAAATAACTAACATTTTGATTACTTAATTGAGGCAATATTATTAATGAATCGTTAAAACAGATTAAAGTGTCACTATCTAAATTCATTAAAATAGGTTGATTTATTATGAATTCAATTGTATCATTATAGTTACATCCAAACTCATCATTAAAACTCAAATTATATTCTGATATAGAATCAACTAATACAATAAAAGTATTATTTGATTGGATAACATCATTATTAGGTTCCCATAACACATTATTAAAATTACTATCTAAAGTTATAAACAAACTATCTCCTGTACAAACAGAAGTATCATAATAAATAATAGGATTTTGCATATCTACATCTATAATTAATACAGTATCTCGTTTTAAACATCCTTGAGAATTAACACTTAATATTAATTCATAAGAATCTTCAATTACTATATAACCTTGTAGATAAGAACTTAAGTTTACAGCATATAAAGGACTGTAATTTGTCCATTGGGCAGAGTAATTACTAGCATCTGTATAACCATAAAGTTGAAAATTAAGCATACTACAAATTGTTGTATCAACACCTGCATCAACTGAAAATAAAGTGTCAGATACAATGTTTAAGCTATCATATAGAGCACAACCGTTAGTGTCAGTTAATAATACATTTATAGTTGATTCTGGTTCTAAATAAAAAGTAACAGTATCTGATGTCGTAGTAAATGAAATATCAGGAAAAGACCAATTATAAATAAAATCTGTTGTGTTGGATACATTGTATAACTCTACATTTGAAATAGTCCATACATCTTCATAATCACCAGAATTATTTAATTGAAACCATCTTATAATAGAGTTATTAAGAATTACACCATCAGGACACTTATAAAACATTTTTTTTAAATATAAATTATTTAATATTTCAATTGTGTCAAGATTTACCCAAGTTA
>CAYQRJ010000107.1:0-8378 GCA_964419855.1 uncultured Crocinitomix sp. | reverse complement strand
AAAAAAGATTTTTCTAATTATCCACATCAAACCATTCTACAAAACTTGTATCGGTTTCTTGCAGTTTGGCGTATCTTAATTTAATGTGATTTGGCAAATGGGGTAGGATTCGTTTCACCATATCAATTAACATATTTTCAGCTGTGGGCTGATAATCGCAAAGCATCATTTTAGAAAAACCATTTTCAACTTTAGCATAATCGGCATGAGGAGTTTGCCCATTTAATAACAAGCAATGGTCATATACATCTACCACTTGTTGTTTTACAATTTTTTTTAAATCACCAAAATCTATTATCATTCCATTTTTAACGTGATTAACATCATTAATTACATCACCACTAATAGAAACAGTTAGTTTATAGGAATGTCCGTGAATGTTTTTGCACTTGCCATCATAATTCCACAAAGCGTGGGCGGTTTCAAAGTCAAAGACTTTTGTTACTCTTAAATTCATTTAATTTAATTTTTTAAGTGGGTATTAAAACACTGGCAGATTATCTGCTTTTTTGCAAATCTAATAAAAATTGGTCAATAATATGTTTTTCAACATGTGCCATCACCACAATTTTCCACCAATTAGGTTGTTTAAAGTCATCTGCTACTAAATGATATTTACGTGCCAATTCGGTAGTAATGTCCTTAGCATTAATGGTTACAATGTTCATATATGGATTGCGGTAATAAGAAATATTTAAGTCATCAAGTACATCACATATTCTGTCTGTACGGTCTATGAGTTTTTCCATATTATATTTCCAACCATCATATCCATGTGTCATTAAAATCATCCAAATAGAAACAGCATTTGCACCTGAACGGCTACCACATAAGGTAAAATCAGTGCCCTGAACATAAGACGCTTCCTCCGTTTGTGCATAATTAATTAATCCTTTTCGGCATAAAAACACACCTGTTCCGTAAGGAGCTTGTAGCATTTTGTGACCATCAATAGTAATTGAACTTATTTCTGAATTTTCAAAATTTAAAATACATTTTGGATTGGTAAATGGATAAATAAAACCGCCAAATGCAGCATCAACGTGAACAAAATAATCTTTAAAATATGTTTTAATTATTTTTAAAATTGGGGTAGGCACGTCAACGCTACCAAACATGGTAGTTGCCATGTTAAGTTGAATAATTAAATATTTAATTCCTTGTGCTTTGGCTTGTTTTAATTGATGTTTTAAGTGTTCCATGTCCCATTCTCTTAAATCCTCATCTACATTAATAGGAAATGCTTTAACATTTAATAAATTACTAGCTTTGTAAGTGGAGTAATGGCTATCTTTAGAAAATACAAATCCAATTTCCTTATGATTGGCGTTTTTTTCTTTAATAAAATAGTTTCTATATACCCATACAGCCTGAATATTTGCTTCTGTACCGCCAGGAGACACATAGCCATCATAGCTTTTTGGTTTAGCTTTAAATATATCTTCTGCTATTAATTTTAGGACATCAATTTCTATTTGTTGAGTGCCTAAAAAAAAGGATTCTCCTTGATTATAGGTGTGGCAACCAATATGATTAGGATTATAAATTAAAGTAGATAAAAACGGGGCATCTTTAAGAAAAGGAGCGTTAAAATAAAACTGTTCTTGATCTAAATATGTGGCAGGAATGCCTAGAATAGGGTGCTCAGTGTAATTAATGTTTGAATTTAAAGCGTCAAACACTTTTTGTTTAATGGTTTTAAATGGTAATTTTTTCCAACTCATTTTAGTATATTTTACCACAAAGTTATCCTTTTAATTCTAACCTATTAATGATATTTATCAATAAAAAAGCTGTACAATTATTGCACAGCTTTTGAGGTTTAGTGTAATTAGTCTATTTACTATTCACTTTAAAACAAACTATAAAACAATACACTTAGTGAATAGAGCGTTTAGAGTTCATTACATTAAAACCTATAGATAAACCTAACATTCCGCCTTTACGCATTGATGAGTAAAATACATTTACAGGAATATTTAATGCTCCAGCTCTAAATGTTCTACCAAAAGCCATCACCCAAGTAGTGTTAATTCCAATATCACCACGTTTATCAAATTGCTTAGAAAAACTATAATTACTTACTTCATCAATGTTTGGGGCTCTATAATTTCCCCAGTTGTCATAATAAGTTGAATCTGATTTGTAAGCCGCATTGGCATAATTTTTCCAATCCAATTCTGAAAAATAGTAACCTTTTCCTTTTCCAAATTGATTTTCAGTATCAAAAAATCCATTAGAAGTTTTTCTTAAACTAAAACTTGGACCAAAGGCAAATTCCCAGCCAGCTCTGCCGAATCTAAATCCGTTTAAAAAGGTTAATGACGGAATAAATACACCTTGTTCTAGTCCTCCAAAGTTAATAATTCCTTCAACTAAAGCCGAAAAGTTTTCTGTACCTACATATTGACCTTCAATTTGATAACCAATCATTGAAATAGCAGGCTGAATATCTAATCCTCCTTGATTAGCAGGACGTGTAGCAAATTCGTTTAATCTACCCATCAAATATGCTCCGCCAACTCTTGGTCCTGAGTTGTTAATTTTTCCAACATTGTCAGATGTAATGGCGTCATCTTTATATTTTAGTTGATCTAATAACAATTTATCAACTTCTTCTCCATCCATTTCTTTAAGTAAAATTTGTACCATTTTAGAGATTTGATTGTCGTAGGCTTCAAATTCTTTTATTACTGATTTTGAAAGTTTTTTATTTTTAATATCAATTAATTTTAAAGATATAGCATATTTATCTCCAAGCCCAACAAAATTCCCCGACATCATATAATCAACATTTAATTTCTCTCCTAATTGAATTAAACAGTTTAATCCATAACAATCATCTTCAAAATCTTTGTTATTTTCAAGCACCTCTGCCATATCAAATTCATCAAGCACGGTATATTTATCTGTTTTAATTAATTCTAATCTAATGTAGGTGGCTGCAATTTTTGGAGTTAATCCATCAATACCTTCTACGTTTGGATAAGCAACCGATAAGGTTGGGGTTTGCGCTTTTACACTTATGCTTATTATTAATCCTAATAATAATAACATCATTTTTCCTTTTTTCATATTTTTGTTTTTTAAATTTATTGTTTTCATTTTTTTTAGTTTTTGTTTCTGGTACAAATGTATGGTGGATTTAAAGTTTAATAAAATTTAATTTCGCAACAACATTTAATTTTTGTGTTTTTTGCAAAAAGTAATAAATATCACTTTAATTAGTAAAAAAATAAATTATCTTTAACATCTGAAAAAAAACTATTTTATTATGAAAAAAGTAATTTACTCATTGTTTGTTGTAGGAACGACATTTAATTTAACGGCTCAAAATCAATTAGCTATCCCTCCAACCATTACAAGTAACACCATTAATTTAACTTTAGATGAAAGTACATATCAGTTTTATTCTGGAGTAACTACCAATACCATGGGGGCAAACGGTAGTTTGTTGGGACCAACTTTAATTTTAACCAAAGGAGACTCTTATAACATAACAGTTGATAATCAATTGGCAGATACAACTACCATTCATTGGCATGGCTTACACGTGGCGCCAGAACATGATGGTGGGCCTCACACTTATATTTTACCAGGAGACAGTTGGAATCCACAGTTTACTATTTTAGACAAAGCAGGAACGTATTGGTATCATCCTCATTTACACATGAAAACAGATCAGCATGTTTCAAAAGGGATTGCAGGAATGATATTAATAAGAGATTCTGAAGAAGCATCATTAGGTTTACCAATGAATTATGGCGTAGATGAGTTTCCGTTAGTATTACAAACTAAAGGTTTTGATGCTAATGGACAAATTGAAGTGCATACCGAAAATGACACTTCTGTTATGGTTAATGGTACAGTTAATGCTGTTGTAGATATGCCTGCTCAAGTTGTAAGGTTAAGGGTGTTAAATGGTTCGTCTCAAAGGGTAATGGAACTAGGTTTTTCTGATAACAGAACATTTAGTTTAATTGGTACTGATGGAGGTTTACTTACAGCTCCAGTAAATTTAACACGTTATAGAATAGCACCAGGGCAAAGGGTTGATATTTTATTAGATTTGAATTCATCTTTAGGGCAAAATTTTCAATTGATGAGTTATGGTTCTGAATTGCCTAACGCCATTTATGGAGCAGCTCAACCAGGGATGGCATCTTTTATGACTATACCGGGTTACGACCAAAATCCACTAAATGGTTCTGATTATGCTTTGTTAGATATAAATGTTGTTGCTCAAACAGCTAATCCAGTAACAAGCATACCAACAACTTTAGCTAATTATTCGCCTATACCAGAGGCAAATTCAGTACAAAATAGAACTTTAACTTTTACTTCAGCAGGCGGTATGGGAAATTTACAAGGTCCTTTTTTAATTAATAATGCCAGTATGGATTTAAATGTAATTAATGAATATGTGCCATTTAACAATACTGAAATTTGGACATTAAGAAATCAAACTCCTATAGCACATCCTTTTCATATTCATGATGTTCAATTTTTTATTTTAGACATTAATGGAACGCCACCTCCACCTGAAAAGGCAGGGTTAAATGATGTGGTATTAGTTCCAGGAGGGCAGGGTACTGTTAGGTTTATAGCTATTTTTAATGATGTTCAAAATGACAGTATCCCTTTTATGTATCATTGTCACATGTTGCCACATGAAGATGGTGGTATGATGGGGCAATTTATAGTATCGGACAAGGTGCAAGGTATTAATGAGTTTGACCAATTTGAGTTGTCAGTTTATCCTAATCCATCTTTAAACGGAAGTTTTAATATTGATATTTCAAAAATAAATAACATTACATCTTATGCTGTTTATGATTTACAAGGACAATCGGTTGATTTTACGTCAAATGTAGATTCTAATCAATTAAATATTAACTTAAATGCGGCATCAGGCGTTTATTATTTGAATATTAAAACAAATCAACAAAATTATACTGCTAAATTAGTGGTTGAATAAATTAAATAATTAAGTATTTGATAAAAGCTACTCTTTTTAGGGTGGCTTTTTTTGTGGCTTGATTTGGATTAATTATCTTTGCTGATATGCTTTTAAAACTTAACATATCCAATTACGCATTAATTGATAATTTAAACCTTAATTTTTATGAGGGATTTTCTGCCATAACAGGAGAAACCGGAGCTGGTAAATCTATTTTGCTAAAAGCACTTAATTTGTTGTTAGGCGACAGGGCTGATTATTCTGTTTTAAAACAAAATGATAAAAAATGTATTATTGAGGCAGAATTTAATGTAGAAAAAATTATATCTAAATCTTTTTTTGAGGAGTTAGATATAGATTATGATGCACATACCATTATTAGACGTGAGTTTACAACTTCAGGTAAATCAAGAATGTTTATTAATGACACGCCTGTTAATTTATCTACCCTAAAATCATTAGGCGATAAATTAGTTAAAATTCACACCCAACATCAAACCTTAGATTTGTTTGACAAAACTTTTCAAATGGAAGTGTTAGACGGGGTTGCAGGGTTGTATGATGAGGTAAAACAATATAAAAAAGATTACAAAACTTACTTAAATTTAAAGTTACAACTAAGTCAACTACAAATATCTGAAACTAAAAACCGAAAGGAAAAAGATTACTTAACCTTTTTAATTAATGAACTCAATCAAGCCAATTTAGATGGGGTTAAAGTTGCAGAGTTACAAGCCGAATATAATACAATTCAAAATTGGTCGGTGGTAAAAGAAAGTTTGCAAAATGCTAAGGGCGTTTTTCAAGATGAAAGCACTTCTCCTATTCATTCAATAGATATTTTATTAACCATTCTTTATCCACTTAAAGATATTGATAGTAAGTATAGTGAATTAATTTTAAGGTTAAATTCAGCTAAAATTGAGTTGCAAGATATTGAATCTGAAATTGAAAATTTATCGGATGTAGATGATTTAGATGAGGAAAAAGCCATAGAAATTAAAGAGAAAATAGAAGCCATTAATGCTTTATCTTACAAACACAATGTTAATTCAATAGAGGAGTTAATTGAACTAAAACATCAGTTTGAGAAGCAAATATCAGAGTTTAGCTCAGTAGAGCATCAAATTAATGATATACAATTAAAACTTAGTAATCTAAAAACATCTTTACACCAACAAGCTGAGTTTTTAAATAAAAAAAGAATAGAAAGTATCTCATCATTACAAAAAGAAGTAAATGGTTGGTTAGAAGATATGTCAATGCCTAATGCTGAGCTAAAAATAGAGTTGTTAACAGAAAAACAGCTTAATTATTTAGGGCTTAACACAATCGATTTTTTATTTAAAACCAATAAAGGTGGAGATTATTTGAGTATAAAAAAAACAGCATCAGGTGGTGAGTTGTCAAGACTGATGTTATCTATTTTAGTCGTAATAGCCAAAACTAAGGCTTTACCAACTTTAATATTTGATGAAATTGATACAGGGGTTTCGGGTGAGGTAGCTTCAAAAATGGCAAATGTGTTTAAGCAACTTAGTCAAACCTCACAACTCATTGTTATTACTCATTTACCACAAGTGGCAGGAAAAGCCACTCATCATTATCACGTTTCAAAATTTGATGTTAATGATAAAACCAATACAAAAGTGATTCAACTAAAAGAAGCCGAGAGAATAAATGAGTTAGCGAAAATGTTGTCGGGAGAACAATTAACTGATACAGCTATTGAAAATGCTAAACAATTAATAAAATAAAAATGAAAAAATCAATTGTAACACTTGCCGTATTTTTTATTTTCGTTTCTATCTTGCTGGGTGCTTTTGGAGCTCATGGGTTAAAAGATATGGTTTCTGAAAAAATGCTACTCACTTTTGATAAAGGCGTTAAATATTTAATGTATTCCGGATTAGGATTGTTGATGTTGAGTTTAAACGACAGCCAATTTAATTTTAATTTAAAGTGGAGTTATCGTTTAATCATTTTGGGTACTATATTGTTTTCGGGTAATATTTTTATTTATACGTTTAGCGAAAAATTAACGGGGTTAACCAATTTTGTACACCTTGTTCCTGTAGGAGGTTTATTAATGATAATAGGGTGGGGATTACTTGGTTTTAAGTTGATAAAAAAATAATTTGATTTATAACTTGAATTAACTGTTTTTTATCTTCCCATATACTCATGTGTCCCACGTTTTTAATGGTATAATAATTTTTGTCTTTTTTTAAACCATTTAAGTGGTTTCTTATGGCGTTTTCAGGTATAATGGGGTCGTGTTGACCTTGAATAATGTTAATATGATGGCGTTTTAAAAGGGATAAATTGTCTAATCTATCTCTCATTCCTTTTGTAGCGGAAATAATTTGCTGGGCAGGTATGGTACTTGCTTTTTTGATTAATTGTTGGATGTCTTTTTCACATCTTTTTATGTTTTTACGATAAAATAAATTAGGTATAGCTTCATTAATAAAAAACGATTTTTTGGTTTTCACAATGTCTATTACTCTGTTTCTGTCTTTTTGTTTTTCAGGGCTATCTGCCCAAAAATTAGAGTGTACTAAGGTGAGTTTAATAGGGGTTAGTTTCAGCAATTCCAATCCAACATATCCACCCATAGAATGACCAAAAATATAAGGGTTTATAATTTTTTCCTCTCTTAAAACTTGATGAACACATTCTGCCATTAATTTCATTGTGCACACATCACCATTAAAGCGGGTGAGTCCATGGCAAGGTAAATCTATTAATATAACTTTATAGTTTTTAATCAATTCTTTTTTTATAGATGTCCACATGGTGTGGTCTTCTAAAAATCCATGTAAAAAAACTATTGGACTTCCTTTACCGAAAGTCCAATAGTGTATATTAATGTTTTTGTGATTTACTATTTTCATTAAGCATTCATTAAATCCTCTATTTCATCTGCTTCAATAGGGATATTGCGCATTAAATTAAATGGTTCTCCTTTTTCTTGAACAATTAAATCATCTTCTATTCTAATGCCTAAATTTTCTTCTGGGATATAAATGCCAGGTTCGCAAGTAAAAGCCATACCAGCTTTAATAGGTTCTGTCCACAAACCTACATCATGAGTGTCTAATCCTATAAAATGAGATGTGCCGTGCATAAAATATTTTTTATAAGCTGGCCAATCAGGATTTTGATTTTTAATATCTGTTTTATCAATTAATCCCAGTTGCAATAATTCACTTTCCATATATTTACCAACCTCTGCGTGATATTCGTGCATTAAAGTACCTGGTACTAACAATTTTTGCGCTTTGTTTTTTACATTTAACACCGCATTATAAACCTCTTTTTGACGTTTTGTAAATTTACCTGAAACAGGAACGCACCTTGTCATATCAGAAGCATAATTAGCGTATTCTGCTCCAAAATCCATTAAAATAACATC
>CAYQRJ010000106.1:0-8456 GCA_964419855.1 uncultured Crocinitomix sp. | reverse complement strand
AAAGAAGAATTTACAAAATAGATTGAATTTTTCTTTTAGCGATAAAAGCATCAATGAAAATATATAAAGTTTTAAAAGTTCTCTTTCTCTTAACGTTTTTGCTAGGACTATAACTACCAACGCCAAGAGAAGTATTAGAACTAAACTGCAATCATAGATATTTCAACATTCACATTCTTTGGTAATTTAGCTACTTGAACGGTTTCTCTTGCAGGGTAATTCCCTTCAAAAAAAGAGGCATAAATCTCATTAACCAAAGCAAAATCATTCATGTCTTTTAAAAAAATAGTGGTTTTAACTACATTGGTAAAATCCATACCCCCTTGTTTTAAAACAGCTTTTAAGTTATTCATCACCAAATTGGTTTCGTGAGTTAAGTCATCAATTTCAAGTTTATTAGTTTTTGGATTAATGGCAATTTGTCCACTGGTAAACAATATACCATTAATTTTAACCGCCTGGCTATAAGGACCAATGGCGCTTGGTGCCTCTTTTGTTTGAATAATTGTTTTCATAATATTAAAATCATTACTTTTGTAAAACATCAAAAATACAAATTAAATTGCAAATTCTACTCATAGATAATTACGATTCATTTACCTATAACATTGTTCATTATTTAAAACAAAATGGTGCTATGGTAGATGTAGTGTATAATGATAAAATTCCCTTTTCAAAAATTCAAACTTATAACAAGGTGGTGCTGTCTCCAGGACATGGTTTGCCAAAAAATGCTGGAGATTTAATGGAATTTATCCATCATTACCATTCATCAATACCAATTTTAGGTATTTGTTTAGGATTTCAAGCATTGGTAGAGTTTTTTGGAGGTTCGTTAATCAATCAAAAACAAGTTAAACATGGCGTTAGCGAAAATTGTTTTTTTGATAATAACACCACTTTATTTAAACATACACCCTGTGAGTTTAATATAGGACTATATCACTCTTGGCAAGCAAATAAAAAAACATTCCCAAAAGAGTTAACCATTACAGCCCAATCTAAAAATGATGTTATTATGGCTTTTGAGCATCAAAACCTACCTATTTATGGTGTTCAATTTCATCCAGAATCTATTATTACAGAAAATGGATTAAAAATCATACAAAATTTTTTGGTAGATTAATCATTTAATTGTAATTTTACATCACTAATTACCACATAAAGATGTGAGATAAATTATAGCCGGTAACGGTGCCCATATAGTATATTTTTTGGTTCTTAACGTTTTATATTTTAAGGCAATCTCATTAAACCTGATGACAGGCCTCAAGTCAATTTAATTTGGCTCATTAGTTTTAATGTTAACAGTGGAAGTCAGACCTTTAATGGTAGCTTTAACCATGTTTTTTTTGAAGAACTCTAAAAAACTTTAAACTATATGGGTTTTTTTATTTTTTACAGGCAACCGTTAGATATTATTTACGTTATGTGTGTATAAAGATTAAATTATGAAAAATTATATATTTAAAATTTCCCTTTTTATTTTTGTTTTTTTAAGCAATCAAAATGTTTTTGCAACTCATATTGCTGGAGGAAACATTACTTACTCCTGCACAGGAAACCCAAATGAGTATTTAATAACTTTAACACTTTATAGAGATTGCTCTGGAGTAAACGCTCCTAACACTCCTAGCGTAAATTTTTCAAATTCTTGTGGGCTAGCCAATCCTGGTCCTTTAGCATTAACTATTAACAATATATTATCTCTTGAAATTTCAGGTTTATGTGATTTGACACAAAGTACTTGTAATGGTGGAGTTTTACCGGGCTACGAACAGTACGTATATGAAGGATTAGTTACCTTACCTGGACCTTGCGATTCTTGGACTATTTCGTATGATATCTGTAACCGTAATGGAGCTACAAATTTAACAGGTGGTAATGGCAATTGTTTTTATGTTGAAACTGAAATATTTTCACAAACTGACGCTTGTAATACTTCACCTACTATAACTACAAGTTTACCTGTGCCTTATTTTTGTAATGGACAAGTAGTTTCTTATGATTTAGGAATTATAGAACCTGATGGAAATACTTTACAATTCTCTTTCGTAAATGCTTTAGATATGGGAGCTGTAAACATACCTTATAATACAGGTTATTCAGCAACTTCTCCTATACCTGGCATAACTATAAACCCTAACACAGGACAGTTATCTTTTGTCCCTAATTTAGTTGGTAATTTTGTTGTAACTATATTAATTGAAGAGTTTGATGTGGCAGGTAATCTAATTGGTTCGGTTATACATGATACGCAAATTGTAATTGAAAACTGTACCAATCAATCTGTTTCACCTCCTCCAAGTGGTATAAATTTTCAGAATAGTGGTACAAGCGCAACTTTTACAGGAGGAAACACAGTAACCATGTGTGACGGTGATTCTTTTTGTTTAGATTTTGTATTTACAGACCCTGATGCAGCTGATATTTTAACATTAACTTCAAATGCCACAACTGTTTTACCTGGTGCTACTTTTACACAAACAGGAACAAATCCAGCTACAGGAACATTGTGTTGGACCTATCAGAGTGGTTATTTAGGAAATTTAGTTTCAATTACTGCTACAGACGGAGCCTGTCTAACACCATCATTCGCTACCTTTGTATTAAGCCTTAATATCCCCCCCCCACTTAACGTCAGTTTAGATGACACCATTTGTGGTAACCAAGTGGCTAATTTACAAGCTTATGGTACCCCACCAGTACAATGGTCGGTGGTAAGTGGAGAGCCAATTAATATTGGAACCAATTTTACTTGTAACCCATGTACTACACCTGATGCAACACCAACAATTACGACTACTTATGCCATTGTTGATGGCTCATCTTGTCAATTAAAAGATACCATAACGGTAGTTGTTGTTCAAAATGAGGGAAATATAGATGCAACCATTGTTACTAATGACACTACGGTTTGCTCGGGAGAATGCTTTGATATTAATGCGCAAGCTACTGAAGTATTTAGTGGTACAACACAAACACCTCCTTACAGCCAAAACACACCTGTACCAATTAATGATAATACAGTTCAATCAAGTCAGATTTTTGTAACTGGTTTAAACATGACAAATTTGAATGTTGGCTCAATTCAATCCGTTTGCCTTGATATTACACATACATGGGACTCAGATTTAGACATTTATTTAGTTTGTCCTGATGGTACACAATTTTTATTGTCTAATAGTAATGGGGGAAGTTCTGATAACTACACAAATACCTGTTTTACAATTAATGCATCCCAATCGATAACTTCTGGTTCAGCTCCTTTTACAGGTAATTTTATACCACAAGGTGGATTATTAAGCAATGCTCTTGTTGGTTGTACAGCCAATGGACTATGGAGTTTACAAGTAGCTGATAATGCTGGTGGAGATCAAGGAACAATTAACAACTGGAGCATTATTTTTAATGATGAAATTCCAAATAGTGGTCCTGCAACCAATATAACTTGGAGTAATACTAATGGTTTAACAGACCCAACCATACCTAACTCTCAACTTTGTCCTACACAAAATGGTCAATATATTCTTTATGCTTATGATGTTGATAACTGTTGGGCATCAGACACTTTAAATGTAACCATTAATAATCCTCAATCAGCTGGAACAGATTCTATCATTAATATTTGTAAAGAATCACCACAAATTGATTTATTTACTTATGTTGGAGGAACACCAGCTTTAGGAGGAACATGGATAGATGTAAATGGAGATCCAATCTCTCAATTTGCCTTACCAGATACTATTCCAACAGGAGCGGTATATGGTTATATGGTTGGAGTGCCACCTTGCTCAGATACTGCTTTTGTTACCGTTAATGTATTTGAAGTAACCGCCACCACCGTTATAGATGATAGCGATTGTAATGCGTGTAATGGATCAATTACAGTAACACCATCTGGATTTTATGGTAGTATTAGTGATGTCACTTATACCTTAGATGCTAATCCTGCTCAACCCTCAAATATTTTGAATAATTTATGTGGTGGTGTGCCAGGTACTAATTATAATATTGTAGTTACAGATAGTATTGGTTGTCAGTTTGCATTAACAGAAACGGTAGTAGATGACAATTTTCCAGATTTGCAATCAATTGTTAATACTGACAGTGAATGTGGTTTAGATGATGGTGAAGTAACCTCTGCTACAACTGTTGGAGGAACAGCTCCTTACACTTATTTAGTAGATGGTTTAACATCTCCATTTCAAGCTTTACCTATTCAAAACTTACCACCAAGTACACCTAATACTTTTGATTTAATAGTTGAGGATGCTTTTGGTTGTCATGATACTTTAGCATTTACGGTTAATCAAATTAACCCACCAGTTATTACGGGAACACCTGTAGTTAACAATATATGCAACGGTGGAAGTGCTGGTGAAATTCAAGTAAACGGAAACAATTTAAACTTTTTTAGTATTGATGGTGGAACAACAGTTCAATCATCAAATACATTTACAGGTTTACCTGCAGGCACTTATATCATTACGGCTTATTCGTCAGATCCAGCCACAACCAATGCTTGTTCTGATGTGGCAACAAATATTGTAATCACAGAACCTAACGCTTTAGATGTTTATGATTTAACTCCAGACGCAACCATTTGCCCTAATGATGACATTACCATTTCTGCCAGTCAACAAGGGGGAATGGGAAATGCAATATTAAATTGGACAGTAGGCGGAACTGCTAACGGAACTGGAAGCGCTATTACTATTTCGCCATCAACAAACACACAAGTATGTGTAACCATAACTGAAGGCAATTGCCCTACAGATACTGAATGTATGAATGTATCTTTACCAACTCCAATTATTCCTTCTTTTACAGCTGACACAACTAATGGTTGTTTTCCTGTTAATGTAACATTTACCAACACATCAACTAATCAAGCAGACATCCAAAGCACGTATTGGGATTTTGGATTAGGTGGTACAGGTTCGGGTAATTCTACAGTATTAACATCTTTTGGTGACCCTGGTGTGTATGATGTAACTATGCAAATTACATCAATTTACGGATGTATTTACGATACAACTTACTCACAATATATTGAGGTGTTTGATTATCCTAATGCCAATTTTACATCTGTTCCAATTCCAGTAACCATTTACGAAACTCAGGTTAATTTTAATGATTTATCATCTGATGATGTGATTTCTTGGTCTTGGGATATGGGAACAGGGGCATCACTGCAATATTCAAATGAACAAAATCCAGAAACAACCTACCCAGAAGGTGTGCCTGCCATTTATCCTGTTACATTAATTGTTAGTAACGAACACCAATGTTTTGATACATTAATTGGTCAAGTTGAAGTAATAAATGATGTGATTATTTATGCACCTAATGTATTTACACCAGATAATGATGAATTTAATCAAACATGGAGGGTATATATATCTGGTATTGATATTTATGATTATCATTTACTTATTTTTAACCGTTGGGGAGAAATTGTTTGGGAATCTTACAATCCAGAAGCAGTTTGGAACGGAACTTATGGAGGAAGTGATGATGTGCAAGACGGAACTTATGTTTGGGTATTGCATGCTAAAGATACTTATAATGACAAAAAATATGAATTTAGAGGTACAGTATCAGTGTTACGATAATATTAACCATTAAAATAATAAAAAGGACTAAATTTATTAGTCCTTTTTTTATGAAATCAAAAAAAATGATATATATTTCTGAAAAATTAATTTGTGTACGGAAAAATAGACATACAAGAGTTAGCTAAATTTGGAAACTTAGAGTTTTTAGCCAAACAAGTGGTTGAAGGTTTTATAACTGGAATGCACCAATCTCCATTCCATGGATTTTCTGTTGAATTTGCCGAACATAGATTATATAACACAGGAGAATCTACCAAATATATAGATTGGAAATTGTTTGCCAGAACTGATAAATTATTTGTAAAACGATTTGAAGAGGAAACCAATTTAAGGTGTCGATTTGTATTAGATTGCTCATCTTCTATGTACTTTCCTAAATTAAATCATCAGATTAAATTAAATAAATTAGGGTTTAGTGTTTATGCTATTGCATCTTTAATTGAATTATTAAAAAAGCAAAGAGATGGGGTTGGATTAACGGCTTTTGATAACCATATAGTTACTGAAACAGCTATAAAAACATCTAATAAACATTTAAAAATGATATATTCTCAGTTAGAAAATTTAATGACTGAACAAGATTCTTCATTAAATAGAGAAACCAATTTTACTGATGTCTTGCACGAAATAGCAGAAAATACTCACAGACGTTCCTTAGTAATTGTATTTAGTGATTTTTTTAGCAACCAATCATTAGATGAATTGTCTGATGCTTTTTTACATTTAAAGCATAACAAACATGAAGTCATTTTATTTAATGTTTTAGATAAATCTAAAGAAATTGATTTTGATTTCCCCAACCAACCCACCTCATTTGTTGATTTAGAAACTGGAGAAAAGATCAAACTCCATCCATCAGAAATTAAAACATCATATCAAAATAAAATTTCAACTTATATTAATAACTTAAAGTTAAAATGTTCTCAATTTAAAATTGATTTTGTTGATGTAGATATTAATGAACCAATTGATTTTGTATTACAACAATATTTAATTAAACGCTCTAAAATTATTTGATGAATGAATAAATAAAATGGCTTGATATTTTTAAATTATACAATTAAGACATCACTACCCCATTCTATTTATTCACTAAAATTACCCAAGTATTGAATAGTCTGTATTTTTTGTTTATTAATGGTTATATTATAGGCTTTGATTGAAGTACCTACTTTATTTTTAATTAAAACTTGATGGTCATCATTTAACCAATGTTGATGAATGATATTAAATTGTGGAATACTATTTTTTAATGCTTCTACTGGTTTTTCGTCATAGGTTTGGTCATAAAATTTTGCATCTTTACTTAAAAATTGACTTTGCTGGGTGATATTCCATTCTTGAGTAAATTGATTTAAGACGTCTTGGTCAGAGAAATTAGTGCTAGCAGAATTGCCACCAAAAAATACATAAGCAACAATAATTGCGGTTATAATTCCTGCTAAATCTGCTAACAAACCTGCCTTAACTGCATAACGTGTTTTTTTAATTCCCACTGCTCCAAAATAAACGGCTATAATGTAAAATGTGGTATCGGTGGCACCTTGCAAAGTAGCGGTAAGTCTGCCTATAAAACTATCTACCCCATAAGTATCAAATGCGTCTAACATCATTCCTCTAGCACCAGTACCACTTAGGGGTTTCATAAATGCTGTGGGTAACCCTTCTACAAAACGTGTATCTTCTAAAAACAAACTAAAAAACCAGCGTATGCCGTCTATTACGTAATCTAATGCTCCTGATGCTCTAAATACTCCTATTGAAACCAAAATGGCAACCAAATAAGGAATGATTTTTATGGCTATGTTAAATCCATCTTTTGCCCCCTCTATAAACGCTTCATAAACGTTTATTTTTTTGATTAATGCCATTAAAATAAATCCGCAAATAATACTAAACAATATAACATTACTAACTAAAGACGACTGAACTTCAAGTTGCTCTGGGGTTAATGATGAAAAATACCACAACATTCCTACAATAATAGTTGTTAGTCCACCTAAATAGCCTAACACCACTTTGTTAAATAAATTAATTTTTTGATAAATGGCTACAATTATTAACCCAACTAAAGAGGCAAAAAATGTTGATATTAATATGGGGATAAACACATCTGCAGGGTTATCTGCTCCAAACTGACTGCGATAATTCATTACTGTGATTGGAATTAATGTTAAACCTGAAGTATTTAACACTAAAAACATAATTTGAGCATTTGATGCTGTGTCTTTTTTTGGGTTTAGCTCTTGCAATTCGTTCATTGCTTTTAAGCCCATTGGGGTGGCAGCATTGTCTAAACCTAGCATATTGGCAGAAAAATTCATTAACATTGAACCTCTTGCAGGATGATTTTCGGGGACATCTGGAAATAATTTTGAGAAAAATGGACTAACAATTTTAGAAAGGATTTGTACTGCCCCACCCTTTTCGCCAATACTCATAATTCCTAACCACAAACATAGCACGCCTGTTAATCCAATGGCAATTTCAAAAGAGGTTTCTGCCATATTAAATGTACTATTAACAATAGCCGAAAACACTTCATAATCTCCGCCAATGGTTTTAATAATGGCTACTACAAAAGCAATTAAAAAAAATCCTATCCAAATATAATTTAATACCACAAATTTAATTTTGTGCTAAATTAATGATTTTTACATTGTTATTTTTGTTGTTTTAAAAAAGCTATTAACATTGTTTAGTTATTTAGTTTTTCTTTTTAACCTTTATGCTACAAGGGGATTATCGTTCCGTATTCTCATTGTAGGTTTACCACTGATTACACAGAGTTTACACAGATTTTTTTGTTGTGCTTGTAATGGTGTGGGTTACCAC
>CAYQRJ010000105.1:0-8537 GCA_964419855.1 uncultured Crocinitomix sp. | reverse complement strand
AATTTGATTCTACAGATTACGGCATTAAAAAGCCATATAAGATTAAAAATATTTGGGAATTTCCAATTCAAATAATGGATTCGTATTTGATGTGTGAAGATAAAGCTTTTCAGACTAGAAGCTTAGAGGAAGCTAAAAAAGAGACTTTGAGAATTATTAAACAAGCTGAACAAAATAATCTACCTTATTTTTCATTATTGTTTCATGATATCTATTTTGATCCAGCTTTTAGTACTTGGTATGAATGGTATAAGTGGGTAATTATTTATTTTAAAGAAGGTAATTACGAATTTATAAGTTATAAAAATGCTGTAAGAGAATTAAACAGTAAATAGTTATTATATTTGATTTTAAGATGAAAACATTTCTCAGTATATTATTAGCTTTAACACCTTCAATAATTCATGTGAATATAAGAAGGTTATTTGGTCAAAAAATAGGTCAAAAAACCAAACTTAAATTTGGAACGCTTATTATTTCTAACAATATCCAAATTGGAAAAGATTCAAAAATAGGTCCATTTACTTTAATAAAAGCTGAAAATTTATCGATAGGTGACTACACTGTTATAAAGCCATTAGTATTGATAAAAGCATTAACAATAGAAATTAAAAATTATGTGAAAATTTCAATTTTGAATATAATTAATTCAGAATTGAGTGAGTCTTCTTTTTTTTCTATCGGTGATCATAGTAGTATTTTTCCGTATTGTTGGATTGAACCGGGGGAAGGGATATTTATTGGTGAGAATGTTGGCATTGGAGGACATACGTTAATGTTTACGCATGGCTCTTGGCCTAATTATGTAGAAGGAGGTCCAGTTAGTTTTGGTTCAATTACTATTGAGAATGATGTTTGGCTACCTTGGAGGGTTTTTATTTTACCTAATGTAAAAATAGGTGCAGGAGTTATTGTTGGTGCTAATTCATTAATCAATAAGGACATTGAAGAATGTACACTTGTAGCTGGAAGTCCGGCTAAAGTAATCAAAAAAATAATTAAACAAGATATTGATAAAGTTGAGAAAATGAATGTTATTATAGAACATTATGCTAAACATATAGAATTTAAAGACAACATAACAACAAACAAGGTGAATAATGACTTATGGGAATTGGGTAAAATAAACATTTCTATTGATAAAAATGCGAATACAAATGATTTAATAATTTTTATTAATAACCCCATCCCTAAAAATATTGACTGTTCCTATGTTGATTATAATAAAAAAACAGTTTATTATAAAAGACAGAATAAAAAAGAAGTTTTGGATTTTGTTGGTTTTATTAGAAAATTTGGAATTCGATTGTATATTCAACAATTAAATTAATTTTACTTATGAATATCCCTAAAGTTAGCATAATAATCCCTTGTAGAAATGAAAAACAATACATTTCTAAAAATATAGATTCAATCCTAAATCAAGATTATAAGGGAGAGTTAGAAGTTTTAATTGTTGATGGCATGAGTGATGATGGCACCAGAGAAATAATTAAAGAATATAACAACTCAAAAGTAAGGCTAATTGATAATCCTTTTTTGTTTACACCAAATGCTTTAAATATTGGCGTTAAAAAAGTTAAAGGGGATGTTTTTATTATTTTAGGAGGTCATGCTTTTTTAGAAAAAAACTTTGTTTCAAAAAATATTGAGGTTTTGTTAAACGATAAATCTGTAGGATGTTCTGGTGGGCAAATATTAAATATTTACGAAAACAAAACTGGCGAAATTATTTCAAAAGCTATGTCTTCCGTTTTTGGAGTTGGAAATGCCACTTTTAGAACTGGAGGAAATCCCGGCTATGTAGATACTGTTGCTTTTGGAGCTTATTATAAAAAAAATCATGATCAAATAGGTGGGTTTGATGAGGATTTAGTACGTAATCAAGATGACGAATACAATTACAAAATAATAAAAGCAGGTTTTAAAATTTATTTTGACCCCGAAATAAAATCTCACTATTACGTTCGGGGCTCAATCAAAAAATTATTTAAACAATATTATCAATATGGTTATTGGAAAGTTTACGTTAATAAAAAGCACAAAACAATTACAACAATTAGACAAATGATACCATTGTTTTTTGTTTTGGGTTTAATCGTTGGAGGGGTTTTGTCTGCACTTTTACCTTATTTTGGGTGGTTATTTTTAGGTGGGGTGTTGTTATATGTATTTTTAGCTATTGTATTTGGTTTTAAAGTATCAAGTAAGTTAAAAGAAGTTATTAGAGTTTCTTTAATATTTCCAATATTACATTTTAGTTATGGTTGGGGCTACTTAATAGGGATAATTAATTTTATTTTACTTGGTAAAACACCTTCAAAAAAAAGTAAAGAAACAACAAGAGGTTAATTTACCTACCCAAATATAATTTCAACAATAATTTTTTGTCGGTCTTACCGTTTTGATTTAAAGGAAATTCATTAATAATTTTTATGTCAGACGGAATCATATAGGCAGGCAATGTTTTACCTAAGTCAGATTTAATTTGAGTTTTATCTACCTCACTTTTAAGTTTAGCAAGGCTTACAATTTTTTTAACATCACCATTACGTTTTAAAGCAATGGTTTCGGCTTGAATAACATAGTCTAAATCATCAAGGGCTGATGTAATTTCATTAAGCTCAATACGGTAACCATGTAATTTAACCAAGTCATCATTTCTGCCATGAAAAAACAACATATTGTCTTTTAAAAAACCATTATCTCCTGTTTTAAATGCACGTTCACCATTAATCTTAATAAACTTTTCTTTATTTAGCTTCTCATTTTTTACATACCCAACCGATACATTAGGACCTACAATAATAATTTCATCATTTTCAATAATTAATTGACTTTCCATTTTTGATTTACCAACGGGTAAAGGATTGTATTTCTCTAGTATCTCAGATGTAATATTAACAATTGTTGTAGCTACAGTTGCTTCTGTTGGACCATAAGTGTTAATGACCTTAGAGTTTTTAAAGTTTTCAAGTAATTTTTTAGCTAAAGGATGAGGTAAAACTTCTCCACAAAATAAAAATGTCTGTATGGTTTGCATTTGCTGGTTATCTTCAATTCTTGAATAAGTTAAAGCAAATGAAGGCGTAGAAATCCAGACAGACCCGTTATATTTTTGAATTCTTTCCATTAATAAATTAGGGTCGGCACATTGTGTTTTGTTATTTAACATTATTGTAGCGCCAAGTTTTCCAAAGGTCATCACCTCAAAAACAGATAAATCAAAACTTAAAAGAGCAGTATTAATAAAAACATCATTTGTATTAAAATTATAATCTGTACTACTCATCCATTTTGTAAAAGATTGAACAGCCTCTGTACTTATTTGAACGCCTTTTGGGTCGCCAGTACTACCTGAAGTAAAAATAATATAAACCAAAGGGTCGTTTTTGGGTTCAGATAAATGGTATTGTAATTTTTTGTTTGAAAATGAGTGACCTTTATCGTTGATACTAATTTCGGATATATTATCAATATTTAACGGTTTATTTGTGGTGTTAATAATTACCTCACATTCGGCAGTACTTATAATTTTTGACACCCTGTCTTTTGGGTAAATCACATCAACAGGAATGTAAGCAATATTTAATTTCATCATGGCGTAAAAAGACACCAACATATTAGCACTTTTATGACCGTAAATAATGGCAGGTTTTTCAAGCTTGTCAATACCATTTAATTTAAAAAAAGACGTAAGTTCATTTACTTTATTTTTAAACTCTAACCAAGTTAATTCATAATCATCACCTACAACAGCCAGTTGATTAGGCAAGTTTTCTAACTCAACAAAGTCTTTTTTTTCAAAACAAAATTTCATAATTTAAAATAATTTACCGCTAAATATATAAATAGCAAACGCTACAGCATTAAACATAATAAAAATAGAAATAATTTTAACTATTTTAGGATTTAAGTTACCAAATACCACGTCTTTTTTTGTTCGTTTACATTTATAAACATAATAATTATGAATAACAGAATATAACCCAAACAACATTCCACTTACAATGTAGTGTAATTGAAAACCATTCCAAAATCCCATTAAGGTAAACGTTAGCATTAAGGCAATATTTTGCCTTGTAATTGATGTTTTATATTTTTTGGTGGTTAGGTATTTAAAAATAGGTTTAAAAAAGTAATCGTTTAACCAATCACCTAATGTTTTATGCCATTTTTTCCAAAATTCTTTAGGATTAACAGCTAAAAAGGGTTTGTCAAAATTATAAGGAACATCTATACCTAAAAAATTACCAAAACTCATGGCTAATAATGAATAACCTGCAAAATCAAAAAATAAATATAGCAAATAAGTGTACATGTATTTAAAATGATAAAGTAAAGAACCGTCATCTACTATAACAGGAAAAACATAACGGCTAATAGCAGCAGCAATAATAAATTTATAAAGCAATCCTAAAATTAAATTATTCCACCCTTTGCCAATCATTTTTTCTGTAATGGCAGCATATCCTTTTTCAACATCAGAATTAAACCTTTTAAATCTATCTAAAGGACCAATTAATAAAGTGGGAACAAACGCAGTATAATTAAAAAAATCTATAAATGAAATAATACCTTTATTACGTCTTTCGTCAATAAAAAGGCTAATGACTTTAAATACCATATAAGACAAGCCAGCAATTTGCACAATGTCTTTAGCTATAATTAAAAAGGTATCATTTTCTGAACTAGGAATAATACTTAAGCTTTTCATTAAAAAAATAGGGACAGACAATACCAACATTGGTAATACTAAATTATCGTTTTTATAAAATTGACGCAAAGCTAAAGTAGCACCATATAAATAGAGGATAAGACCAATTAAATGTAAAGGTTTGGTGAACAAAATACCAATATAAGCTAAAGTTAAAAAAGCCAGCAAAAGTTTATATGGTATTTTGCCTTTTAATACAAACTTAACAACTAAAAATAAGCCAATACAACCTAGCATGTATTGAAAAAATAATACAGAGGTAAAAGGTAAAGTTTGGTGTAAGGCTATCATATTAAAATTGTTGATAAACAAAATCTATTTTTGATTTTACTTCTTGTTCTATGCCAGGATTTAATATTGCGTCAATATCTACAACATATAAATATACAAAGCCTAAAATAAGCATAAAGTATATAATGGTATTTTTAATTATTTTTTTAGTGGTTATTCCCATAATATAAACTGTCAATGTATTTATTTACTTTCATCCAGCCATAATTTCCAAAGTGCATTACGTCTTTTAAAATGCCAGGTTCATATTGTAATGTGTCACTTACATACATATTTTTATAAGGCAAGTTTTTGTTGTCAAGTAGAGTGGTTAAAGAATCAATTAAAGGCAAGTAAATTTCGGTGTTTCTGTAATAGTAAGGATTATAAGGGATAATTATAAAAGAAGCTTCCATTTTTCTTTCTGAGATATAATCTACCAATAATTTAAAATCTTGGTATTCTAAATTATTTGTTATTTCAGGTTCATCTAAAACAACAAACCGCTCCTCTCCATTGTCATCAACTAAGTATTGGCTGTAATAATCATCATTAACATATATTTTATTATTGGTTATTTTAGATAAAAATTCATTTTGTAATGCTTTAGCTACTGTATCAAAATTTTGTTGATATGTTTTGTGTTCTAAATAAGATAATTCAGGTTCATAATCAATTTTTTGAAATATAGGTTTTGATTTTGAACCACTAAAATGTTCTTTAATAAATAGTTCAACTGAATTTAATGATACTTTATTTTTTTGTGTATTAAGGTATAAATTTCTAAAATAATTCATGCTGTTTGATAAGCCATCAAATTCATTATATCTTAGGTTAATATATTTTCCAATATGAATTTTGTATTTTAATTTGATATTATGGTTATTGGCTATTCTGTTTAAAAAGTTCGGTCTTGCAAATTCTACAAAAGCTTCAGAGTTAGTGCCATGGGTATCAAACCAACCTGGACTAATAAAAAAAACGACTTTACTAGCTTTATTTTCTTGGTGAGTGGCCAATAATTCAATTAATATACTTAAACTTTGATGATGTGCATGTCCCAATCCCATCATTTGGTAACCAAATTCGTTAGGCATATAATTGTATGAAACTACAGGTTTTTCTGAAAACTCTGATGAGCCTAAAAGAGTTAATTGTTTTTTATTTTTAATAGAAGCAACAAAATTTAACTCAAGACTGTCACCATCAATTAATCGACCATATCTTCCACTTAATTTGGTTTGTTCACCAATAATTAGTTTAGGTTCAATTTTAATAACTTGAATATTATTATCTATTAATTTTGAGATAAATAAAAGATAGGTTACATAAAAAATAAAGCATGCTAAAACAAAAGGTAATATGTGAAATAAGCCTACTTTTTTAAGCATTTGTTTCTAACTTATTTGTGATGTACTTAATTAACAAGTTAACGGTTTCAAAATTTTCTACTACTATTTCATCAAAGGGTATTTTAATGCTATATTCATTTTCAATTTCAACGGCTAGTTCTACAACAGTTATTGAATCTAATATTTCAGATTCCCAAAGTTTATCATCTGGTTCTACTGTTGAAAAAGCAATTTCATCTATTTTTTCTATTAAAAAGTCTTTCATAGTTATATTTTTACAAATATAATTAAATTTATTTTTATCTTCTATTCAACAAAAACTCTGCAAAGTCAAAATCAAACTGGTTGTCAATGTCAACAGAATGGTAATTGTCCATAACGTACTTTATGGTTTTTGGAAAACTTAATGAATTATATTTTAATAAAGATTCAATTTTTATGACATATACAGAGCCATTATATTCGTAAACAGTTGGGCAATCTTGTCGTCTTGTAAAGTTTGCATTTTTACTTTTTGTTAAAAACCCTTTATTGTTTTCTTCAAATAAAACATAGTAAGGATTGGCAGATGTTTCTTTAACGGATACTACCATATCAACATCTTTTTCAATCATTTCATCAATCATTTCATCAATCATTTTTGAATCTCTGAATGGTGAGGTGGGCTGGAGTAAAACTAAATAGTCAAAATAAATGTTTTTAGATTTATAAAAATTGAGGGCGTGTATTAATACATCTTTAGTAGAAGCAGTATCAGATGCTAAGTCATCAGGTCTTTTAAAGGGTATTTCTGCTCCAAATTGTTTAGCAATTTTAATAATTTCATCACTATCAGACGACACAATGGTTTTTGTTATTTTTTTTGACTCTTTGGCAGCATCAATACTCCAAGCAATTAAAGGTTTATCACCTAATGGTTTAATGTTTTTTTTGGGTAATCCTTTGCTTCCTCCCCTTGCTGGTATAATTGCTAAAACATTCATCATTTAAAAAGTTATGCTGTGAACGTCTCTTTGTGCTTTTTCAAAATCTACATGTTTACCAATGTCAAGCCAATAACCTTTAATGGGGTAGTGTAGCACTTTTTTGTTTTGAGCTATAAGTTTGTCTAAAAAATCGGTAGCGTTAAAAAATGAATTTGAAGGAATTAAATCAATTAATTCTCGTTTAAAAATATAAATTCCAGCGTTAGAATAATAGGTATAGGTTGGTTTTTCTTTTAAAGCAGTAATTTGATTTCCATTTGATTCAACCACACCATAAGGAATTTGTACTTGATAATCGGTTGTAGCAATAATCATATCGGCATTGTGGTCAGACATTTCATCAAACATTTCTTCTAAGTTAATGTTGGTTAACAAATCAGAATTCATTACTAAAATATAATCGTTATAAAAGTGTTTAATTTGCTTAACAGCTCCTATTGTTCCCAAAGGCTCATCTTCTGTTACATAAGAAATATTCATTCCTCTGTCTGAACCATCTTTATAGTAATCTTCAATAATTTCTTTTAAATATTTTACCGATAAGTTAAGGTTTTTAATGCCATAAGATTGCAATAAATCAACGTTGTATTCCATAATAGGTTTATTGTTAATTTTTAGCATTGGTTTTGGTGTGTCTTTAGTTAAAGGCATTAGTCTTGAACCTATCCCTCCAGCCATAATTACGGCATCAATAGGTAAAATGGTTTTAATTTTATTAAAATCTAAAATTTGATCTATACTGCCATCATTATTTAAAACGGGAATTATTTTTAATCCTTTTTCTTTTATGTACGCTAATTTTTCAGGTTGATGTTTGCCTTTGGTTAAAAAGGTAAAATCAGTTAGCATAAAATCGCCAATTACATTGTTGTTTGTTAGTCCTTTAATTAATCCTCTACGTATATCTCCATCTGTTACTGTACCAACAATTTTATTATTATCTTCAACAAGTAGGGTTTGCATACTAGGGTTTTCATCTAGTTTAATTAAAGCATCATTAAGTGAGGCATTTTTGTTTATAATGATTGGTACTTGTATCATACTGTTTTTAATATTGATAATATTTTATTTGCTGAATCTCCTTCTCCATATACGTTTAAATTGTGTAAAGGTTTGGAATTTTCAACGGTTTTAACAGCATTTAAAATTTGTTGTTGTGTTATAGGGGTAGTTATAATGTTTTTGGTTTCGATTCTACCTTTTTGTCTATCG
>CAYQRJ010000104.1:0-8633 GCA_964419855.1 uncultured Crocinitomix sp. | reverse complement strand
AATAAAATTACTGATGAAAATCATCCTTTTTAAAAAACAATTTGTACTTTTAGCCTCCTAATAATAAATAACTAATTAAAATGAAATATACATCTATTTACACAGCCTTAATATCAAGTGCTTTATTGATGAGTTGTGGTGAAACAAAAAAAACAGATGATACTACTACAACAGAAGTATCGGATACATTAACTATTATTAATAATGTAGATGATGAAAACTTTGAATATGTGGTTGAAGATTTTGCTGATATTCAAGTGTTAAGATATCAAATTCACGGATTTAATCAATTGTCTTTAAAACAACAAAAATTAGTTTATTATTTATACCAAGCAGGTTTGGCTGGTAGAGATATTATTTGGGATCAGAATTACAGACATAACTTAGCCATTAGAAGTGCTTTAGAAAATATTTATCAAAACTATAATGGCGATAAATCTACGGATGATTGGAATAATTTTGAAGTCTATATTAAAAGAGTTTGGTTTTCAAACGGTATTCATCACCATTATTCTATGGATAAAATAATGCCCGCTTTTTCAAAAGAATATTTTGAGACCTTATTAAGTGAAACATCTACTCAATTAGCCCCAGAAATTGTTGAGGTGATGTTTAACGATAAAGATATGAAACGAGTTAGCTTAGATGCCAATGGAGACTTAGTGTTAAATTCTGCCACTAATTTTTATCAAGAGGATTTAACTCAAAAAGAAGTAGAGGGTTTTTATGCTGAAAAAATTGATAAATCTGATGAAACTCCTATTGAATACGGTCTTAATTCTAAGTTAATAAAAGATGAAAATGGAGAGGTAAAAGAAGAGGTATGGAAAGTTGGTGGCATGTATAATGATGCCATTGTAGAAGTGGTTAAATGGTTAGAATTAGCCAAAGGGGTGGCAGAAAATCAAGCGCAAGCGAATGCATTAGGGTTGTTAATTGAATATTACCAAACTGGTGATTTAGAAAAATGGATTGATTTTAATATTGCTTGGGCTGGAGCAACAGAAGGAGACATTGATTATATTCAAGGGTTTGTTGAAGTTTATGGAGATCCATTAGGAATGAGAGGGTCTTACGAATCTATTGTTCAAATTAAAGATTTTGAAGCTTCAAAAAGAATGAAAGTTTTAGCCGAAAATGCGCAATGGTTTGAAGACCATTCATCAATTATGGATGAACATAAAAAACCAAATGTTAAAGGTGTATCTTATAATGTGGTTAATGTGGCGGGAGAATCAGGTGATGCCTCACCTTCTACTCCAATTGGTGTTAATTTACCTAACTCTAACTGGATTAGATCAACCCATGGATCAAAATCTGTAAGTTTAGGAAACATTGTTGAAGCATACAATGAAGCTGGTGGTGAAGGAATGCTAAAAGAATTTGCCCACGACCAAGAAGAAATTGACAGAGCTATTGCACATGGAAAATTAGCCTCTAAATTACACACTGCCATGCATGAAGTAATTGGGCACGCTTCAGGTAAAATTAATAAAGGAATTGGTACACCAAAAGAGACCCTTAAAAACTATTCGTCCACTTTAGAGGAGGCAAGAGCAGATTTAGTGGCTTTATATTTTTTATTAGATCAAAAATTAGTTGATTTAGGTTTAATGGAATCTACTGAAGTAGGCAAAGCCGAATATGACTCATACATCCGTAACGGCATGATGGCTCAATTAAGACGCTTAGAGCCAGGTGCAGATTTAGAAGAAGCTCACATGAGAAACCGTCAAATTGTTGCCTCTTGGGCGTTTGAAAAAGGTCAAAAAGATAATGTTATTGAAAGAATTGAACGTGATGGTAAAACTTACTTTGAAATTCATGATTACAATAAATTAAGAGAAATTTTTGGAGATTTATTAAGAGAAATTCAACGCATTAAATCTGAAGGTGACTATGAAGCTGGTAAAGCGTTGGTAGAGAATTATGGCGTAAAAGTAGATAAAGACTTACACGCACAAGTTATTGAGAGAAGTGAAAAATTAAACATCCCTCCATATAGCGGATTTGTTAACCCAATTTTAACTGCTGTAAAAAATGATGCAGGTGATATTATTGGAATAAAAATCACTCAACCTAAAACTTTTGCTGAACAAATGCTATCTTATTCTAAAGAATATGGGTTTTTGAGTAAATAATGCCAAAAAAAGCATCTAAAACCTTGGAGGTCTTCACTTGTAATGGGTTAGACCTCCAAAGTTTATAATGTGGGCTATATCACACCTCTTGATTTTAATTCTAAATATTTATTAATGGTGTCAATAGACAGGTTTTCGGGTTTAGTTAAAATAGTTTGAATACCACTTTTCTTTAACTCAATGGCTACTCTTTTTTTGTCCATGTGATATTTTTCGGCAAAGGTTTTTAAATAAATTTCTTCTATGTTTTTTGGTTCAACATGAATTTCTTTTTCAACCTCTGTATTTTCAAAAAATATGACCACTAACACATGTTTTTGATTAATTCGTTTAAGGTAAGGCAAAATTCTTTTTAAGGAATATTCGGTTTCAATATTGGTGTAAAGCATTATTAAACTTCTGCCTTTAATATGATTTCGGATGCTGTGATATAAAAGTTCAAAATTAGCCTCCAAAAATTTTGTTTTTTGATTATATAACAATTGCATAATTTTTTGCAACTGTTTAGCTTGTCTTTCGGCGGCAAGTTTAGACCCCAATTTATCGGAGTAGGTTATCAACCCTACCTTATCGCCTTTACGTAAAACAATGTTAGAAAAAGCCAATGTTGAATTAATGGCGTAGTCTAACAGTGTTAATTCATTAAAAGGCATTCGCATGGTACGTGATTTATCAATAATAGAATACACATTTTGGGCTCTTTCATCCTGATATTGGTTAACCATTAATTCATTTCTACGAGATGTTGCCTTCCAATTTACTGTTCTAAAATCATCTCCTTGAACATAGTTTTTAATTTGTTCAAATTCGTTGTTATGCCCTAGTCGTCTGATTTTTTTTATGCCCGTCATGGCAGTTTTTGCAAATACTTTAAGTTCCATTTTTTTCATTTGCAAAATAGAGGGATGTACCGCTACTGTTTGACTGGCTTTTACTATAAATTTTCGTTGTACAAGGTGTAGAAACACTGATGAGAAAGCAAATACATCTCCAAATTCATATTCTCCCCTATCTTTTGGGGTAACAGTGTAATCAATCTGCTTAGAATGATTGGGTAGCAAGAAAAAAGCATACCTTAAATCTCGCAACTGAAGTTGGTAAGGGGCGTTGTCGTAAATCACTAATCTTACAGGAAAACTGTAGTTGTTTCTAACAATTATTTTTACTTTGTTCTCATCTCCTAACGACATAGGGTTAAACACTTGTCGTGTTCCCGAAACAGGCTTTTTATGAATGAATAATAAAATTAATTCTACTAAAATTAATGCACCAAAAACACCAAGAATTATTTGAGCAATGAAAAATAAAAAAGGGAATACAAATGACAAAACAAACACAAATGCAATGCCTGATAGCACAATAAAAAACCAATAGGTTAAATGTATGTTTTTAAGTATTTTCATTTATTAATTTATCTTGGCACTTCAATTTCGTGCATAATTTCTTTAATAATGTCTTCTGTTGTTAATCCTTCCATTTCGGCTTCTGGTGTTAAAATTAATCGGTGATTAAAAACGTGAGGGGCAATAAATTGAATATCATCTGGAATAACAAAATCTCGTCCTCTAATGGCTGCAAAAGCTTTAGATGCTTTTAATAAATTTAAAGATGCTCTTGGCGAACCTCCTAAATAAAGTTTGGCGTGATTACGGGTTTTATTGGTGATTTGAGCAATATATTTAACAATTTGATCTTCAATTCTAACTTTTGCAATTGTGTCTTGAATTTGTTTTAATTCTTGTGCATTAAACACACCAGCAACCTTATCCATTGAAGGGGCTTTAACATTGTTTTTGTAACGGTTTAAAATTTCAACCTCTTCATCTTGTGTTGGGTAATCAATCTTTATTTTAAACAAAAAACGGTCTAATTGTGCTTCTGGTAAATTATAAGTTCCTTCTTGTTCAACTGGGTTTTGAGTTGCTAACACCAAAAACGGAAACTCCAATTGATACACTTTCCCGTCATAAGTAATTTGTCTTTCTTCCATCACTTCAAACAAAGCCGCTTGTGTTTTAGCTGGAGCTCTATTAATTTCATCAATTAAAATGATGTTTGAAAAAACTGGACCTTTTCTAAATTCAAAAGACGAATCTTTCATGTTATAAATTGATGTACCAATCACATCAGACGGCATTAAGTCTGGTGTAAATTGAATTCTTGAAAAATCAACTTGCAATGATTTTGACAACACTTTTGCTGTTAAAGTTTTGGCAACACCAGGAACACCTTCAAGCAACACGTGTCCATTAGAAAAAATGCTAATCAATAACAAATCTACCATATCGGTTTGACCAATAACAAAATTGGCTATTTCTTTTCGTGCTGCCAATACTTTTTGATTAATGAATCCCAGATTTAAACTGGGTTTAAAAACATCATCAACTTGTTGGTTAGAGGACGAGTTTTCTACAGAATTAATAGATTCATTTTCGGGATTTTTATTTTCCTCTGATTGGTTTATATTGTTCTCTTCCATAATTATTTACAATTTTTATAAAAGTATTCGATTTTATGGTGCAATTGAATTAATACTTCATCAAGCACCTCATCTTTACCTTTTAATTTATTAAACATGTTAAATATTTCTTTAATTTTATTTTTATCAATTTGAGATTTCATTGCTACTTTTTCAATAAATGCATCATTAGGTTGATGCGAACTTAAATAATAATGTTCAGCAATAAAATTCATAAACGTTTTTTCTTTTAGGGCAATTAATTTACCATTCTTTTTTTCTTGCAAGTAAAGTGAACTAACTGTTTGTACATACTTTAATGAGGTGTTTTCTTTTAACTCGGCTGGTTTTACTATGTTTTGCATCCGCTTGCTTTTAAATAACATATATAATAAAGCGGTAACTAATAAAATAATAAATGCCCATGTTAAAGCTGGGTGTTTAAAAATAAATTCTAAAGGCGACCTTTTTTCTTCTAACCCATTCCCATTAAAGTTATTATTTGAAGTATGATTTCTCAAATTATATTTGTCCCATTGTATTCTACCTGGCGGAATATGTTTTAAAAGTGTTTCGGCATAATTAAACCCTGTTTTATTGAACATAGAAATATTGGTAAATACGTAGGGAGTAGAATGTAAAAATATTTCTCCATCACCATATTTAATACTTATAAAATTAATGTTCTCATCAATTGATTGACCTAAAATAGTAACAGATAACTCTCCGTTATCCTGCATTTCAAAGTTGTCATTGTTAAAATAGACCCAATTATAAATAAAGGCTTCATTTTTGTATATGTATTTAAAAGGATAGGTTTTAGATGTTAATTTTGAATGATTAAACTTAAATTTTTGAGTAGAATCATTAACGGAATAATATACATTGTATGGGTTAAGGAAAAACTCATCTAACAATAAATCAGGAATATTTTTTGCTGATATAAAAGCTGTATTTCCATCATAAACAAAATCTAACACCTCATCACATGATTCATCAGACATATAATTTTCTTCACCAATAAAAAAATAAATGTCATTTTGGTCTGGGTCATCTTTTAAACCTTCAGTCAATTTATTATCAATTTCAATAAACTCCCCAAACAAACCTACAGTATCCAACAATTCTTTCATCACATATGTACCATAAGGTCCAATATCATCTGGATTATAAGTTTTATACCAACTTGTTATGATGGTTTTCTTTTTTTCTTTTAACCCAAAAAAGTAAATGGCAACAATGGCAATAAGTATTAACCCTCCAAAAATGGCAATATTTTTATTCTTTTTTGTCATTATTCAACGCCAAGTTTGGTTAATAAATTGGTAAAATTGGGTTGTATGTTTTTAAATTGATGTTGATTAATTTCTCTTTTACCATACCAAACAATTTCAAAATAATTTACGGTTTGACTAAAATCTGTATAAACACTTTGTTTTTGCATTTCGTATAAATAATGCATATTGGTTTTTTCTTTTTTCCATTCAATCCAATGTTTAGCCGATAAATCTTTAAGTATAAATAAATAATAAATTCTAACTGCTGCCCTGTAATTTTGATTATCTAAAGCTTCTTTCAATAACCTTTGCAGTTCAGTTAAAGGTATTTCAGATGGAGCGATATCATCTTCTACATAATTAACAGGCGTTACTTTGGTTTTACCCTTGTTAGAATCAAGAAAATATTTTACCAATAAATAAACAATGCCAGCTATTAATAACCCCATAATTACCCAACCAATCCACGATAATCCAGAAAAATTAGGTAAGTTAAATTTAGGTGGCGGCGCATTTTTAGCAATGGGTCTTCTAAAACCGTTTGAGCCGTTATCAGCATTACCTCCATTGCCTTTTTTATCACCTAAACCCTTACTCTTTTTCCATTTTTTATACTGTTTTTTATTTTTAAAAGTCCAGTCAGAACTGCCACCTTTTTTTTCATTATCATACCTGATGCCTTCTTTAATGTCAGACCACTTATTTTTATCTAATTGATGGTTGTATAATTGTTGAGCAAATGAAAAATTTACAAACAATAAAAAAATAATATGTAAAATGGTTTTATTCAAAATCGGCTTGTGTTTCGTAAATTCTACTGCGTTTACCAAAATGTTTAAATCTATCAAATAAACTTTTTGCTTGTTTTTTTTCTTGGTTAGAGTAGTAAAATAATGCACCTGAAATAGACATTAAAGTTAGCATAGCTCCTAAAAATAAAACGTAAATAATAATGTCAAAAAGATTAATAACCACTCTGTAATATTCAACATTAATAATAAGGGTGTCTTTAAGTAGTTCATTAATTAAATATAAAGGACCTATTCCCATTGGGTTTCGTAAAATAAAAAAGAAAATAAACCCAATAATTGAAAATATAAAGAAATTACCAACCCCTTCACCATAACTCTTTTTTTCAAGATTAAAAGAGTTGCCCAAAGCTTTAAAAAAATGTTGACGTTCAATTAACATATAGGCTGGCATGCTTAAAACAAAAGGGGCCATAAACACCATAATGGCATAAATAATTATATTGATGGGAATAAATACCATAATGCTATAAATAAGTAAACTATACAAGTAAAGCCAAATAAAAGGTTTAGCTATAAATTTTAAAAAGTTTAAATTTGATTTTTGATTATACGTTTTATCAATACTAAAAAAACCTATAGCAATAGAAATAGAAATAACAACAGGCCAAGCAAATAAAGTTATAATATTAAAGTCACGACCCATTCCTAAAAAAATAGAAAACTGGTCGTCAACCGATAGTTTAAAATCATAATCGTTAAATTTAACAAAAACGGTGTAAGCAATAATCGATAATGCAATAGGTAGAACAAATTTAAAAAACAAAGGTGTAATTTGCCCCATTTTAGTTAAAAATAAATAAAAGGCATCAGAAAAAAACTCACCCACCGAACGTATTTTATACAACAACATTTTCCTCTCAGGAATATATCTTGGGACTTCTGCTACTTTAATTTTATCGGGGTATTTTTTGGCTACAATAAATGGATAAATGCCATAATAAAGAATAATAGCTGTAAATGACAACAAAATAATACCTAACTTTAAAAAGGTGGGCATTTCTAAATAATGTCGAGTAACAAAACTTTCTAAAAAACCTGCCATAATAAAAACAGGAACAAGACTAAGCATAATTAGTAACCCTCTTTTGGCAGAAAACACCAACGATTGTAATCTTGTGTAAGACCTTGGAAACAACAAACCACTACCAACAGTAACACCAGCTCCTCCAGCAATAACAATAGCCGATATTTCAAATGCTCCGTGAATCCATATCGTTAAAAAAGAGGTTAATAACAAACCTTTTGTTTTAAACCAGTACTGAAATGTGCCAAGCATAATGCCGTTTTTAAGCAACATATAATAACTACCTAAAGTGGCTAAAATTCCTAGTACAAAAGTAATAAAAGCTACCCGTATATTATTTATGGTAATCATAAAAAACATTTCTGTACTATCTGAAGTTCCATAAACCCCCATTGGATTTCCGTTTTCAATATTGGCTTCAGTCATGCTCACATAACTTTCTCCAAGTATTAATTTAACAAAATTGTTGTCGTAATGTTGAGATACTGCCCCAATAAATATGGCTATTAAAAAGAAAACCAAAGCAGAAAGCATATTGTATCTTGAGCGATATAGCTCCAATGGAACAATCTCTGTCCAAAACTTTTTTAAACTGCCAACTTTAGCTTTTTTTTGTTTATATAATTTAGTAAATACACCTTGAGCCAACTGATTCAAATAAACTCTAACTGAACGTCTGGGGTAAAATGTTCGGGCGTAAGACAAATCTTCTGTGATTTCTGTAAACAATTCAGACACTTCATCTGGGTCGTTATTCTTTTGCTTAGATAGCTTTTCGAATTTAGCCCATTTGTGTTTGTTTTGCTCTACAAAATCAGTTTCTTTCATTAATCTTTTGTTAAAGAACGACCAAAATAATAAAAAAAAATCAGTTCTACTTAATTTGAGAGTAGTTTTTTAAAAACGGAAGTAAATAGATAG
>CAYQRJ010000103.1:0-8648 GCA_964419855.1 uncultured Crocinitomix sp. | reverse complement strand
ATTTCAAACTCCCTCAAATTTGGGTGTTATTAAATGGTATAATAATTATTTTAATGAATTGATTTACAATATTTTAATTAAATAACAATAATATAGTGGTGAATTTTTCGGGTTATTTGAAATGTCAAGCAATTAATAAAAGTTATCTAACATTTCCTTATCTTTGCAATATTATGTCAAACATCATTCAACAAGATACCATTTGTGCCATTGCTACTGCAGAGGGTACAGGCGCCATAGCTTTAATTAGGGTGTCGGGAGAGCATACATTTAAAATAGTTGAAAAAATATTTTCTAAAACTTTATCAGATAAAAAAACGCATACTGCTCATTTTGGTTTAATTAAAGAGGATGATTATTTAATAGATGAAGTACTATTAACGGTTTTTAAAAATCCAACATCTTTTACGGGTGAGGATAGTGTAGAAATTGCTTGTCACGCATCAACTTTTATACAGGAGGAAATTATTAAACTACTCATAAAAAACGGAGTTAGAATAGCTAAACCTGGTGAGTTTTCAATGCGTGCCTTTTTAAACGGTAAAATGGATTTATCTCAAACAGAAGCCATAGCCGATTTAATTTCATCAAACTCAAAGGTGCAACATCAAATTGCTTTAAACCAAATGCGTGGTGGTTTTAGCAGTGAGTTGATGGGGCTAAGGCAACAATTATTAGATTTTGCTTCATTAATTGAATTAGAACTTGATTTTTCGGAGGAAGATGTTGAGTTTGCTGATAGAACTCAATTAGAACAACTTATTGCCGAAATAAAAAATAAACTCTTTCAGCTCATCCAATCATTTGATTTGGGAAATGCTATTAAAAACGGAGTACCTGTTGCCATTGTTGGTCGTCCTAATGCTGGTAAATCAACCTTGTTAAATACTTTACTTAATGAAGATAGGGCAATAGTGAGTACAATTGCTGGTACAACAAGAGATATTATTGAAGAGCGTCTTGTAATTGATGGTGTAGAATTTAGATTTATTGATACAGCAGGACTACGTCATACCACTGATGAAATTGAAAAAATAGGTGTAGAAAAAGCCTTAAATGAATTAAAAAAATCATCTATTTTTATTTATTTGTTCGATATGGATGAATTAACTTTAGATGATGTTAAAAAAGATTTATCCACCTTACCAAAAGACATTAAAAGATTAATTGTTGGTAATAAATCCGATTTGGTGTCGAATCAGCAAAAAGAAATGTTTAGCAATTCAGAATTGGATATGTCATTTATTTCAGCTAAAAATAAAAGCAGTATTGATGAGTTAAAACACAAATTAGTTGAAACAATTAAGGTTGATTCCATTAATGAAAATCAAAACATAGTCACTAACATAAGACATTATGAAGCCCTACAAAAAAGTTATACAGCCATAGAAAAAGTTGAACAAGGATTACATCAACAAATAACAGGCGATTTTTTAGCTATGGACATCAGAGAAACCCTTGAACATCTTGGAGAAATTACTGGAAATGTAACCAATGACGAACTTTTAGGTAATATTTTTGCTAATTTTTGTATCGGAAAGTAATTTAAAAAACTATCTTTGATGCTATCAAATGATACTATAAAAAATGAAACCGCCTTATACCATTACAGAAAACATATTACAATTAATTGTTAATATATCCGAAAAATTGGGGGAAGTTAAGGCTACACATCTCTATAAGCCATCTACGGAACTACGTAAAAAAAATCGTATAAAAACAATTCAATCCTCCTTAGAAATAGAAGGCAATACATTAACAGAAAAACAAATAACTGCATTACTCAACAATAAAAGGATATTAGCTCCGCAAAAAGATATACTTGAAGTACAAAATGCCATTAAAGTATATGAGCAATTACACACTTTTAATCCTAAAAAACTAAGAGATTTAGAAAAAGCACACGGCTTATTAATGCAAGGACTAATACAAGGAGCAGGTAAGTTGAGGTTAAAAAACGTAGGTATTGTAAAAGGTAAAAAGGTAGAGCATATCGCACCGAGTGGCAGTATGGTAAAGGGTTTAATGAATGATTTGTTTAACTACCTTAAAACCAACAAAGATATAATCCTTATTAAAAGCTGTGTATTTCATTACGAATTAGAATTTATACACCCTTTTTTAGACGGAAACGGCAGAATGGGGAGGCTTTGGCAAACCTTACTGTTAATGCAACAATACCCAGTATTTGAGTATTTACCCGTAGAACTGTTAATAAAAGAAAATCAAGAAGCCTATTACAAGGCTTTAGGTAAATCCGATAAAGCAGGTAATTCTACCCCTTTTATTGAGTTTATGCTAAATATCATACTACAAGCTCTAAACGATTTACTACAAACTCAAAACAGAACCTTAACGGTAAAGGATAGAATAAGTTTATACAAAGCCATTGCAGGAGAAAATCTATTTACCCGAAAAGACTATTTAAACCATTTTAAAAAGATAGCACAAGCAACAGCAAGTAGAGACCTAAAATGGGCAGTAGAACAAAAAATATTAGTTAAATTTGGCAAAAACAGATTAACAAAATACAGGTACAAAGTGTAATTTATTTTAGCAGTTCTGTTTGTAGATATTATTAGTATAATTTGCATTGTTTTATACATAATTGTACCCTTTTGTACCTTAAAATTATAACTAACTGAAAATAAATATAAGTTACTTTTTGTATTGGAAAATAATTATAATTACCTTTGATGCTATCAAATGATACTATCAAAAAATAGCATTTTTAAAACTTACTCCTATAATTACAAATGCTACTGAAATAATGGTGACAGAGATAATATGAAATGCCATTAATTTTAAATTATTATTGTTTAGTTTTGGGATAACAAAAAACTTTGCACTTAATGCAAATAATATGGTTGCTAACAATAAAATCAATTTTATACCTATACGGGTAGAAAAATAATCTGAAAAACTAAACCATTTACTCAAATTAGGCAGCATGTTATAAATTAGATAAAAACCTGTTATCACTTGAATAATTAAGGCGGGAATACCAATTTTTTCGTAATTTCCTTCAAAATCCCTTAGCATTTGGGCATTTTTTTCTTTTAACACTTTAGGTAAAATAACAATAGAAAGAATTAAATGACCTCCAGTCCAAATGGTAGCGGCTATAATATGTAATGTTAGAATATATGGTTGCATACTTTTAATTTTTGTCCAAATTTAATGACAAAAATTATTTATATTCATTCTAAATAATATGATTTTTGTTAGGAATTGATTAATGTAAGAGTAAAAGTTAACAAAGTATGATGAATAGTTATTTTATAAGCAACATTGTTTTTGTATTCATAAATGCTTGTATGCTCATTTATAGGATTTGTAATTTGAAATTTGAAATTTGATATTTCTTTTATAGGTTTCTCAATACCATCTATTTCGGAATAAACTGTTTTATGCTGATTAGGAGGAATGAAATATAATAAACTACCTGAATATAAAATAGGATGAGATATTTTTTTTGAATCATTATTGTTAGTGATTAAGTAGTAGTTGTCAACCTTTTTTGTTATGGTTTTAGAATGTTCTTTACCATTAACAAAAGTAATAACAGTACTGTTTAATAATTCGTTGTTTTTATACGTAGAATTAAGGGAATAGGATACATCTAAAGTAACAAATAAATCAACTTTTACATCACTTTTTGCAGTGATTTTAACCAATCCATTATTAAAGACTTTATTTACTTTTATTTGTCCAATAGATAAACCAGATGAGGTGATGTTATACACTAATTCTTTTGCAGATAAGTTAAAAGAAATTAGGCAAATCAATATTGTCAATATTTTCATAGTAGCAAATATACACTTAATCATTATAAATACTTAATTTTGCAACCCTAAAACACAATTAGTTTGAAAAGAGGAGATATAATAGAAGTTACCATTACAGATTATGCTTTTGGTGGAAAAGGTATTGCAAAAGTTAAAACAATCATTAATAATGAGGAGGTATTATATCCCATTTTTGTTGATAATACATTTCCAGGTCAAAAAGTTAAAGCACGCATAGCTAAAAAACGTAAAAAATATGCAGAGTGTAAATTGATTGAAGTTTTAGAACGTTCTCCTCAAGAAATTAAAGTACCTTACCAACCTATTTCAGGTGCGCCATACATTACTTTACCTATTGAATTACAGCACCAATTTAAGCAATCTTCTACCATTGATATTTATAGAAAACTAGGGAGTTTTTATCATTCCAATGAGTTGTTTGACGAGTTTATTTCATCTCCAAACATTTATGATTATCGCAATAAAATGGAATATTCTTTTTCAACTATTCGTAAAGATTTGGAAACAGGAGAGGAACTAGACGACCAATTTGCATTAGGGTTTAAAACCAGAGGAACATGGTGGAAAGTTGAAAATTTAGATAAAGAAAACGGTTTATTTGATACAGAATTTGAACGTCAATTAAAAGACATTAGGTTGTTTTTAGAAAAAACAGGCTTACCAGCTTGGCATCCACCAAAAAAAATAGGATTTTTTAGGCATTTAGTAGTACGAAAATCTTTTGACTTAAATCAATTGTTAATTAACTTAGTTACTTCATCTCAAGGGTTAGATCAATTTGACCGTAAAGCCTTTTCAGATTTTATGCAAAACTTGTTAGGTGACAAGTTAGCAGGGCTGCAACATACCATTAATGATGATGTAGCTGATAGAGCTAAAATTGAAAATGGTAATAATCAATTGCTTTTTGGAGAACCAGTTGTGCTAGAAAAATTACTTGGGTTAAAGTTTGAAATTAGTATGGAAAGTTTTTTCCAAACCAACCCTAAGTCAGCCGAAAAACTTTATACCAAAGCCATTGCTTATGCACAAGAAAATTTTGATTTAAAAAATCAGGTTATTATGGATTTGTTTTGCGGAACAGGAACCATAGGACAAATATTAGCCCATCAAATTGAGGGCGTTAAAGTTATTGGGGTTGATATTGTACCAGAAGCCATTGAAGATGCTAAACGTAATGCTAAACGTAATCAAATTAATAATTTAGATTTTTTTGCGGCTGATGTGGGTAAGTTTTTAAAAGAATATCCACAATATATTAATGCTATCCATACCATTGTTTTAGATCCTCCAAGAGCAGGAATAGCTCCTAAAACCTTAAAAAAAGTAATTGAATTAAACGCCAAACAAATTGTTTATATTTCGTGTAACCCTGCAACTCAAGCCAGAGATGCTAGAACACTTGAAGATGCTGGATATACTTTTAAAAAGTTCAGTTTGGTAGATCAATTTCCTCACACCTCTCACATTGAAGCAGTTGGGCTGTTTATAAAACAATAAGTAGTAATTATATTTATGATTTTTATCCATTAATTATTTGATTAAAATCAATTTTAATTCAATCTTTTTTAATTAACTTTATAAAAAAATATACATTATGAAAATTTTAATTCCAACCGATTTTTCAGACAATGCAAAAAAAGCCTTAGAATATGCTATGGTCAATTTTCCAAAAGCTAGTATAAAACTTTTACACATTACTTATCTACAACAAGCAGGTGCTACAATGGTGGTAGATGTTAATCTTGAATTAAAAGAACAGGGAGAAAAATTGATGAATGCTTATGTTGATGAATTAAAAAAAGAATACCCAGACAAAGATATTAGAGGTAAAGTTGAAATGGGATATTTTTCGGAAACTATTATTGAGGAATTAGATGTTGATAATTATGATTTAGTTATTCTAGGTACAAAAGGTGCTTCTGGCGTTAAAGAAGTATTAATTGGCAGTAATACTGCAGACGCCATTAAACACGTAGAGTGTAAAATGATTGTTGTACCAGAAAATGTTGATATTAAGCATCCAAAACGTATTTTATTGTCTAGTGATTTTACATCAGAAAGTTTAAAATTAGAATATTCTATTATTGATGGTTTAAGAGAGTTGTTTAATGCCGAAATTGATTTGTTGCATGTTTTTAAATCTTTTGAACGGTTAGATGACGTGTCTTATTCTGATTTAATGGAAAAAAAAGAGGTGGATATTCATGTTTTAGAAAATGACAATGTTGAAGAAACTATTTTAGAATTTGCTCACGACAATAAATTTGATATGATTGCCTTAGTACCAAAAAACAGAGGATTTATAAAAAATATCTTTCATCACTCAGTAACTAAAAAAATTAGTATGCACACTGATATACCTTTGTTTATATGGAAATAATACCAAATTAGTATTGAAATGCACTTTTCATTTTAATTAATAATTTGTTTTTGCTGTTTATAGCAATGAGTAATCAAAATGATTTACTATATTTATGATTCTAATATACAGTTGACTGTATAAAAGGAGATAAGAATTAAAGAGATAAATATTAAAAGAATGAATAATAAGGAGTTATGAAAATATATATTTTAGCATTTACATTAATTTTGTTAGGATGTCAATCATCAGTTAAAAATGATAATCCAAATGTAATAGTAGAAGAAGGAACTGACACATCTGTCACTGTTGAAAAAAAAACTGATTCTGTTACATTAGAAAAAATAACACCTCCTAATTTTGAACAGTTTTTAGGGTATTGGGTGGGATATTTTATACCTAATTTGGATGATGAAAAATTATGGAGTAAGCAGATTGTTGAAGGCGTTTATTGGACAAGAGAAAATAAAATTACAATTTCAATTGATTATATAAATGACAGCATTGTGCAAGGACATAGCATTGTTGCAGGAAATGAGCGACCTTTTAAAGGAACTGTAAAAGATGAGAATGGTATTTTAAATATTATTGCTAAAGAACCAGGAGATGATAAATATGATGGAGAATTTACATTTCAATTTAAGGATAATCAATTAATAGGTACTTGGGAAGCTTTTAAAAATATTGATATTAAAAAAAGAAAATATTCGTTAAAGAAAAGAGAATACATCTATAATCCTAATCAAATGTTATCAGATAATGCAGATATTTTTATTGATTGGGAAAATTTTAAAAAAGAAATCATATCCTTTGAGGATGAAGATGAGATAGGTTCTTGGGAGCAATATGAATTTGCCATGTCAACAGATAAAATTTACGACATTAATGCTTCAAATACTAAACTTAAAAAAGAAGATGTTGAAAATTTGAGTAAAGGAGATTTAAAAATAATAAGAAACACAATTTACGCTCGCCATGGATATTCTTTTAAAAACAGACCAATGCGCGTGTTTTTTGATGCTCAAGATTGGTATATTCCTGTTTCAGCGAATATAAAATCAAATTTCACTGAAATAGAAAAAGCCAACATTGATTTATTATTAAAATATGAAAAAAATGCAGAGGAGTATTATGATTCTTTTGGAAGATAAATTAAAAAGGTTTGAAATGGATAGGTAAAATAACGTTAAGTATCATTGTTTTATATTTTTCCTATCTCTTATTATTAATAACTATTCAATATTTGCCCTTTAATTTGAAGGTGTCTTTTTTGATGTTAAAAGGAACAGATTTAACAAATTCAATACATTATAGAATTGCATTTTTTACTCATGTTTATACAAGCTTATTTTTAGTTTTAATTGGCTTATTTCAATTTTGGAATCATGATAAATTTAAACATTTCCATAAGCCTTTAGGGATTATTTATGTATTTATAATTTTATTCCTTTCCGCCCCGTCAGGATTAATTATGTCTTTTTATGCTAACGGAGGTGTGTGGTCAAAATTATCTTTTGTAATTTTAACTGTGTTGTGGTTTTTATTTACATATTTTGCTTATAAATATGCAAAAAAAAGAGATTGGATTAATCATCAAAAATTTATGTTGCGTAGTTATGCTTTAACTTTGTCTGCTATATCATTAAGGTTATTCAAATGGATAATTGTTTCTACTTTGATGCTTCCTCCTATGGATACCTATAAAATAGTAGCTTGGTTGGGGTGGGGGATAAATTTATTGGTAGTTGAAATTTATATTTATTATAAATTCGCAAAAAAAGGCACTAAAATTAGTACCTTTTAAATATGATTATATGAAATTAATTTATATTATTTTTACTCTAACAGCAACTAAACCTTTTTGTCCTCTTTCAATTTCAAAAGAAACTTTATCTCCTTCACCTATTTCATCATCACAACTATTAATATGTACAAAGTAACTTTCGCCATCCATAGCATCTTTAATAAATCCGTATCCTTTATCTGTGTTAAAAAATGAAACCCTTCCATTATGTACTGGGTCAACTTCAGGCAAGTCTTCTTTTTTAGGAATTCCAATTTCAATATTTTCGGCTTTAATTTCTTTTTTCTTTACTGTTGGGTCTGGCGGAGTATCTACTATCATACCGTTCTCATCAACATAAGCCATCATATCTTCAAAACTTGATTTACCACTTTCTTTACGGGCTAATCTTTTAGCTTCTTTGTCCTTTTTTTTCTTTTCTTTTTTGTTTCTTCTATCTTTTTTACCAAATGTTTCTTGTGATCTTGCCATTCTTTACTTTAAAATTTTGTCAAAGATAGTCAATTTTACTAGGAAAGACTAGTAAAATTGCGTTTATTTTTTATAGATAATGTAAAAGTTAAAAATAATCAATAGCATCCTAAATAAATTGTCCCCGAAAGTTGTCGGGATAAAATCCTTTTAATGTTTTGTTCATTTTTTTGCTTGTCCAAAAAAACGAACCAAAAAAAGG
>CAYQRJ010000102.1:0-8684 GCA_964419855.1 uncultured Crocinitomix sp. | reverse complement strand
CCCTTGAAATACTAAGGTATTCCTACGGATTTTAAAATTTCGCATCTAAACAAAGCTAATTCCATGAATTTTTGCGGCTAAATAATTATTTTATTATTATTTTTATCTAAAAATGAGTATTCAACCAACTGATTTTCGGTAGTAGCTTTAATGGTTATCCATTTTTTATATTTTAAAAACCATTTGAATCTTTTAGAAAATAATCCTTTAGTAAAATATGACTCCAAGTAAGGATGAACTAGAAGTGTAATTTTAGGTTCTTTTTTATCTTTAATTAAATAATCTAAAGTAGTTTCAATTTCATCAGAAAACATAATTGAGGCTTGAATTTTACCTGTTCCATTACAAGTAGGGCAAGTTTCAGAAGTTTCAATATTGGTTTCGGGTCTTACTCTTTGACGGGTAATTTCCATTACACCAAATTTAGATGGCGGTACAACAGCATGTTTAGCTCTATCCGTTTTAAGATATCCACGCATTTTTTCGTACAACAACTTGTTGTTTTCTCTTTTGTGCATATCAATAAAATCCACACATATAATTCCGCCCATATCACGTAAACGTAATACTCTTGCTAACTCCTCAGCTGCTTCAAGATTTACAGCTAAAGCATTGTCCTCTTGCGTGTCACCTTTTGCCGAACGGTTACCAGAATTGACATCAACAACGTGCATGGCTTCTGTATGTTCAATAATTAAGTAACCACCACAAGGTAAAGGTACTTTTTTGCCATAAGATAATTTAATTTGCTTATGAATGTTAAAGTGTTCAAAAATGTTAGTTCTACCAGTGTAATGGTTAAGTATTTTTGTTTGAGTAGGAGAGATAGAAGAAATGTATTCTTTCATTTCGTCATACAACACTTTATCATTAACATGAATTTTTGTAAAACTATCATTTAAAATGTCACGTAACAAAGATGAAGCACGGTTGAGTTCCCCTAATAATCTTGAAGGTGGTTTGGCGGTTTTAAGATTTTGATGAACTAATTTCCATTTTTCCAATAAATCTTTTAAATCTTTATCTATATCGCTTATAGATTTATCTTTGGCAACGGTTCTAATAATTACACCAAAGTTTTTTGGTAATAATGATTTTAAAATATCTCTTAACCTATTTCTTTCTTTGTTCTCCTTAATTTTTTGAGACACAGAAATTTTACTTGAAAAAGGAACTAAAACTATAAATCTACCCGCTAAAGTCACCTCAGCATTTAATCTAGGTCCTTTAGATGAAATAGGTTCTTTGGCAACTTGTACCATTACTTGTCTGCCTGACGATAATGTTTCATCAATTTTACCTCTCTTTTCAATGTCTTTTTCTAATTTAAAATACAATAAATCAGAAACATTTTGTTTACCTCTTAAGGTATCTTGAACATATTTATCTAAAGATTTAAACTGAGGTCCTAAATCTAAATAATGTAAAAACGCATCTTTTTCATACCCTAAATCAACAAAGGCAGCATTTAAGCTAGGCACCACTTTGCGTACTTTTCCTAAATATATGTCTCCAACCATAAAATCAGATTTGCCTTTTTCCTCATGGAGCTCAATGAGCTTCCCATCTCTAAGCAAGGCAATCCATATTCCACTAGGTTTGGAATCGACTACTAACTCAAAATTCATTTATTTAATTTTTAATGAATTATACAAACAACAAATACTTAGCAACATTTGTTACTAAGCACTTGTTTTAAAAATTTGTTTTCGAAAATTAATTCCGAAACTACAATAAAGAATTGACTTATTTTTTCTTTTTGTGTCTATTTTTTCTAAGTCTTTTCTTTCTTTTGTGAGTAGCCATTTTATGTCTTTTTCTCTTTTTTCCGCTTGGCATAATTTAATTTTTTTAAATATATTAATACTAATTCTATAAATAAAAACTTCCTGAATTTTCAGGAAGTTTTGATAAATCTCTTATTTAATTCGGTGCAAATGTAAAAAAAGTAATTTGCATTACAAAATTATTTTACTTTAACATTTGTTTTTACTTTTTCAACAAATGTTTTTGCAGGTTTAAAAGCAGGTATATTATGGGCTGGAATGATTATAGATTCATTTTTAGAAATGTTTCTTCCTGTTTTTTCTGCTCTTTCTTTAACAATAAAAGAACCAAACCCTCTAAGGTAAACATTATTTCCACTAGATAAAGAATCTTTAACTGAATCCATAAACGCTTCAACAGTTGCTAAAACCGCTTGTTTTTCTACTCCTGTTTCTTCTGATATTTTACTTACGATATCTGCTTTTGTCATAACTTATTATTTTTAAATGTTTTGTGTTTTTTTTTGCAAAAATAAACGTTTTATTCAAATGAAAAATATAATTTAGACAGATAAATAAATTTTATATCTAAATGCCTGATTTTACATCATTAATACAAAACTGGTATCGCTTAAATAAACGTGAATTGCCTTGGAGAAATGAAAATGATCCTTATAAGATATGGATTTCGGAAATAATTTTACAACAAACTCAAGTTGTTCAAGGTTTAGATTATTACCATAAATTTATAGATGAATTTCCAACTGTTTTTGAATTAGCTAAGGCATCTCAGCAAAAAGTTTTAAGATTGTGGCAAGGACTGGGTTATTATTCTAGAGCAAGAAATATGCACTTTGCTGCCAAACAAATTGTTAATGACAATAAAGGGGTTTTTCCTGATAATTACAATGACATTATTAAACTTAAAGGTGTGGGTGAATACACTGCCTCTGCTATTAGCTCAATGGCTTTTAATTTACCACACGCTGTAGTTGATGGTAATGTATTTAGGGTATTAAGTAGGGTGTTTGAAATTAACACTCCTATCAACTCTGGCAAAGGCAAAAAAGAATTTAACTTGTTAGCCACAAAATTGTTAGATATAAAAAACCCAAGTATTCATAACCAAGCGTTAATGGAGTTAGGGGCATTAATTTGTAAACCTAAAAATCCATTTTGTGAGTCATGTCCCTTACAACAAAAGTGTTTGAGTTTTAAGCATAAAAGTTTTATTAATTATCCAGTAAAAACAAAAAAAGTTAAAGCTAAAAAAATTACAATACACTATTTAGTTGTTACTAATGGCAAACAAATAGTAATTAAACAGAGGGGCGAAAATGATATTTGGCAAGGGTTATATGATTTTCCTATTACAGACATTCCTCCTAATCATGCTCAATTGGATATTGAACTCAAACATATTTTAACCCACCGCATTATTCAAGCAAAATTTTGGAAAACTAACTTTAACAACTATCAACTAAAAGACAATGAATTAATAATAGACTTAAACGATATAGACCATTATCCATTACCTCAACTTTTAGTTAAGTACTTTAATGAGGTTAACATCAATACTCCATAGAAATAACATTTAATCCTATTTTACGTTGAAATGTAACCTTTTTCTCTACAACCTAGGAAAAGCCATAGTTTCATTAGCACCTTTTACTTTGTAAACCAATAAAATTTCGTGAGTACCGTTGTTGAATTTACTCAAATCGCTAAAGCCGTATTCGTATCCGTAAGACAACAACAATTCTGGCATAATATACATTGATACTATCCCCATTACATCTTTAGAAGAACGAATATTTGCTCCAACTCCAAACCGCTTTTTAAACATAAAGTTTAAGTTTAAATCAACATTTAATGGTGCTCCTGCAACTTCTTTTAACAAGGTTGAAATCACCAAGGAATTGTCGTTTTTCATATCGTGTTTGTAACCCATGTGTAAATAATAGTGCATATTTTTTGGATTAAATCCATAAAACCCACTTGATGTTCCGTTTTCAACAATTACCTTATTTTCTAGTATGTTTGGCATTACAAATCCAACATAAAATTTTTTAAAGTAATAATACGTTCCAAATTTAAAATTTGGTAAAGGATATACAGGTGTAGATGAAGTATAAAGAGGGTCATTAGCATCAATTATTGAAGCGTCAGATAAATTACTTTTAACTAAATTTAAACTCGCCGAAAGTCCAAAAATCAACCTGCTTTTAGTTGATGTTTTAATTTTGTAGGCATAAGTTCCAGATATGTTTGTAGAATTGTTTAATCCTGCTTTATCATTTAAAACATTAACACCAATAAAGTGGTGTTTTTTCTCGCCTACAGGCATGTTAAAATTAAATCCTTCTAACTTAGGGGCACCTGTAAATTTTGTCCATTGATTTTTATATAAAATGGCAAAATTAATATTATCAAAACTACCTATGGCAGCTGGATTTAAAAAAGGCTGATAGATAGCATATTGCCCCATATTAAATTGATTTTGTCCATAACTTTGTAATACAGTTAAAACCAATGTTGCACTTAATATTATTTTTTTCAAACTTAACATCATCAATATTTTATTATTTACGTCTTAAATCAATAAACCCATTAATAGGCTCTTTACCTTCTACTCCTAAGTTAAGTACAAAATAGTAAGTTCCATCAACCACTTGGTTGCCATTAATTACCATTTTAGCATTTTCGCTTGTTCCGTCCCAATCGTTAAGATAAGGTGAGGCTTCAAAAACTTTATCTCCCCATCTGTTATAAATTACAATACTATTGTTTTCGTATTGTTCTAAGTTAAGAATAACAAATTGGTCGTTAAAAGAATCATCATTGGGAGAAAAAGAGTTAGGAATAATGACCCCATCTAAATTTTTAACATCAATGGTAACTGTTGCTTCAGCACATTCATTTTCGCAAGCCACATCACAAATTTGATAGGTAAAAGAATCTACACCTATAAAGCCTGGATTAGGTGTATAAATAAACTCTCCGTTACCAGCATAAGTTACAAAGCCATTATTTGCTTGCGTTACAATGCTTACGGTTTGAACATCACCTGTATCATTTAAAACCACATTAATTTTTACTTCATGATTGGCTAAAGTGGTTGTATCATCATCATTAGCTACAACTGTTGAGGCATCAATGTATCCTACGCTTACCGATATAGTATCTTGACAATTGTTAGCATCAGTTACTGTTAGATAATAAGTACCATCAGTTAATCCACCAATAGTAGCTGTATTTCCCATTTGAATCACTCCATTGGTCCAAAAATAAGTTATGGGTTGAGTGCCTCCAGCCACCGTAACACCAGAAATAGTTCCGCCCCCATTGGCACAAGATGCACTAACTACCTCTAAACTTGACAAATCAATTTGAGGAGAAGGATTTACCGTTACATTTACCGAATCCATACCAGAACATCCATTTCCGTCTGTGCCAGTTACATAATACCAAGTGTCTGCAGATGGATTAACTGTTTGATTAGCTCCGTTTAAGGTCGTATTATCGTTATTATTAGTCCATACATAAGTATTAACACCATTTCCAGATGCCGAAATTTGAACATCACTACCACTACAAATAGTAGTATTTTGAGGTGTTGCAATTAAAGTTGGATTTGGATTAACGTTAACAATAGCCGTAGCATTATCTGAACAAGTTTTACCGTTAGCTGTTGTGCTTACTGTTACATTAAAATTAGTGGTGGTGGTTGGTGCTACAACAACATTTGATGTGGTTTCACCAGTATCCCATAAATAATCTGTTCCGCCAGTAGCAGTTAAAGTTACATTATCTCCAGCACAAATAGTGGTGCTTAAAGGAGATACATTAGCCGTTGGATTAGGATTGACTGTAATAGTGACTTGATCTGACCCTGAACATGTTCCGCCATCAGTAACACTAACTGTAAAAGTAGTAGTTGAGGTTGGTGAAACTGTTTGAGAAGCTGAATTGACACCATTATCCCAACTATAAGTAATTCCACCAGACGCTACAAGTGTTGTGCTTTCTCCTTGACAAATGGTGACATCTTGCCCAGCGTCAGGAGATAAAGCAGAGCCAACAGTAATGTTAATTGCATCAGTTGCAGAACAACCATTTGCATCTGTTACCGTTACAGTATAAGTAGCGTTAGATGTAATATTGTTTAAGGTATGTGTAGCTCCTGCCCCTAATCCACCACTCCAAAAGTAAGATGTACCTCCTGTAGCCGAAATAGTAGTTGACCCACCATTACAAACCGTTAAATCATTTCCAGCAAACGCATTGGGTAAAGGATTAACTGTTACAGTAACTTGATCAGTATCTGTACACCCATTGGCATTAGTTACCGTTACGGTATAAGTAGTGGTTGTTGCAGGTGAAACAGTAATTGAAGAGCCAGACATTCCATTACTCCAAGCATACGTTCCTCCGCCAGAGGCATTAAGTGTTGTTGACTGACCAGCACATATAGATACATTTTGACCTGCAAAAGCATTTGGAGACGCATTAACATTAACTGTTACATTGTCGCTATCTGTACAACCATTAGCGTCACTTACGGTTACATTATAAGTAGTAGTTGAATTAGGTGATACTGTTTGAGATGCTCCTGTTCCTACCCCATTATTCCACGTAAAAGTATAAGGAGAACCACTACCACCATTAGCAGTAGCATTTAAAGTAGTTGATTCATTATCACAAATGGTTACATTACTTCCTGCATTAACGGTTGGGTTGTCATTTACAGTAATTAACACGCTAGCAGATGTAGTTGTTCCACAATAACCACTTACCTCTAAAATATATTCGGTTGTTGATGTTGGTGATACTGTAATTGGATTTAAAGTTGATGAATAAGTATTATTTGCATCATGCCAATAATAAGAATAACTCCCAGTACCGTAAACCACTCCATTAATGGTTGTAGATTCTCCTTGACAAATAATTTCATCTACTGCAACCGCCTCTGCCACTTGAATACCAGATGTTGCTGTAATGGTGTAAGAACAGATATCGCCCGCAAAACCATCTACTACAATATAATACGTTTGACCAACCGTTAAACCTGTTGCTACAATGGTTTGAGAAGATGTAGTTTCTAAAAAATTTGAAACAGGCACAAAGTTAGAGCAATTAGTACCTTCAAAAATTTGCATTTGCATACCATTACCATTTTGGCAAGATGAAATTTCAACAAACAATTCGGCAGTTGTAGAGTTGGCTGTAAATTGTAACCAAGAATTGTTGTCAATTTGAACAGGAGATGTTCCTGTGTAACCTGTTCCAAAAACACAACCTGGTGTTGGCGAACTAGGATTACCAATACCACACATATTGTCTGGTGTGTCAATAGTATAGGCAGATGATGTTACACCACCATAGCCATTCAAATCACAAATTTGTTGAGCGTTAACACAATCGTCATTATCTGGACTTGTTACACAAATTCCAAACTCACCATTGTTATTGTTACCATATTCCCAAACTCTTATATAATAAGTTTGACCAGGTGTTAAACCAGTGTGATAAATGTGAGGCATAATGATACCATCACCAGGTTCTCCATCATCATCACATTCAATAAAAGCAGGGGCTGAACAAGGTCCAGAATAGAGTGCCATAGCCCCATCAGAAAAATCAATAGATTCTGTATGAATATCTAACTCTCCACTAGGCGGGCAAACTACAGAAAACCAAACATCTCCACCAGCATAACCTCCTTGTTGAGATCCTGACCCACCACAACTTCCAACAGGAGGAGCAGGAACAGATGACCCTGCAGAACCCGCATTTGTAAACGTTAAATAATTACAAGAAGGTGTAACACTTGGTAAAGCATAAGCATTACAAGGAGTGTTGTTATTTGGAGGTGCTAACCCAAACACACAAACTTGAAAAGTAGATGTTCCCGAACCTACACCATAATGATAAATTCTAAATTTATAAGTCTGACCAACAGTTAATCCTGTTGCTTCTAGGGTTTCTGCTCCGTTTAAACCATTAACATCTTGACAATGAATAGAATTTAAACTACCACACGCCCCACTAAACAACTGAATAACTGGGTCGTAACCAGAGGTGGGGTCAACTTTAATGGTCATTTGTGTGCTATTGGCTACAAACTCATACCACACATCATCATCAGCATTACCACCTCCAGAACAAGAGGGTAAACTTTGAGTGGCTTGAGCTGAACTACCTGCTTGGTAATTGCAATAAGTTAAATCGGGATTAATGACTGTAGCATTAGAACAATCATCTGATTGGGCCTGTGTTGTAAAGTTCACTAAAACCATTAGTGAAACCCATAATAAATTATTTTTTAGTTTCATCTTTTTTAATGGTTTGGCGGTTAATAAGTACAATTTCAGCATTTTCCTCTATAAAAATTTGCTTCATCACATCAATTATCATATAAGTTTGCATATCATAATTGGTACATTGAAAAGTAAGTGTGTAATCTGTTAATACTAAACTACAATTTTTAACGCCTCTTACTTGATTCATTTTTGAAACAATTCTATCGGCTTGTTCTTGTGTTTTTAAGTGATTAACACTTACCGAAAACTCAAAAGTTTTTAGGGGTGCTTGCTCTTGCGAAAAAGTTATGCTTGCATATAAAATAGAGGCAAACAAAAACATTACTCTATATATTTTCATAATTAAAAATGGTGTTTTTATTTAAAATGCAAACAAAGATACAACTTTTTTTTATAAAAATGAAGCAATTAATTACGTAAGAGGTAAATAAATAGAGTTAAATGGCAAATTGACAATTAAATGGTGAGTCAAATTACAGAAGTTTAAAGATTTTTTTGTAAACCTTGGAGCGGTAATTGCGATATTGATGATGCTGATATTGTAAACCTTGCAGGTTACGTGCTTTGTGTGGTAAACCTGCAAGGTTAATGGGGG
>CAYQRJ010000101.1:0-8691 GCA_964419855.1 uncultured Crocinitomix sp. | reverse complement strand
GCTTTAATTAACTCGTTTTTAGAGAGTAAAATCTCATTAGCTTTTTGGAATTTGTTTTCGGCAAATGCACGTGTTTTTTTAAATTGTTCAATCAAATAAGCCATTAATGTTAACCCTAACAATAAATTAAAAACTACTGTTACTAAATTTAATGGCGTAATGTAGGTTAAAATATAAGTTACATTATCTATAAAACAGAAAAATAAATAATAAGTGATAAAAAATAAAGATATGACACTCATTAATATCCCTACTTTTCTGCCTAATATTAACATACCATAAATAGTAAATACAAAAAACCACGGAAATTCAATTAAATGAACGGTGTCTGTTTTTAAAATTAATTCTACCCCAAGAAATAAAATACTGTGAATTAAATAGACAAAACCACATTTTTTATAGTCTCTTTCTTTATAAAACCACACCAACAAACCTATACAAGTAACTGTGGCATATAAAGACGGATAAAAAGCATTAAAATCAAAAAAGTAATAAATAATGGTGGTTGGTACTAATGCTATGGATAGAAACATAAATAATTTCCACATCAATTCATACTTAGCTATTTCATAATAGTCGGTGTATTTTGAAGGAGGTGCTTTTAATAAATATTCTAATTTTTCAAGCATTATAACCGTATTTTTATTTGTATTTTAATATCAGATTTTTTACTACCATTAATTTGTTCCAAACCAGAAGATAATTCAGTTTGATTGGCGTAAGAATATAACCCCCAACGTAACCAAATGTCAACTTTTTGTCCAATTTCGTATTTAGCCATTAAGTAAGCTCTAATGCCTTTGTAATAATAAGATGGAATACTAAACACATACAACAAATCATTTTCGTAAGCATAAATTCTGGTGTCGTAATTATCGGTGTCAAATATAGCATATCTACCAACAATTTTTAAAGGAATTTTCTTAAATTTAAACGACAAATCTTGATACATCATAATACCTTTTGATTGATCTTTATCATAAGAAAACCTCACTAACTCTACCCTTGATTTTAATGTGATTTGACTTGATATTCTTTGGGTATAGTGAAATCTTAAATTGGTTTTTTGTAAAAACACTTGCGGTTTTATGCCTTGAACATCATCTTTAGAATTACGTTGTGTCACTTTATTTTTAAACCTAATATAAAAACTAGTATTATAATTAATTTTATAATCGGCTTGAATTAAAATATCTCTACCATAAGACGGTCCATCTGTTAACCATTTTAACCAGGCGTTTGTAAACTGATCGTAATAAGCTGAGATGTTTAAATGTTTAGATATTTTAGCTCTCGCTCCAACATATAAACCATTTTCGTTACTAGTTGATCCACCAAAAGGACGGGCGTATAAAGATTGATTTTTCTTATCGATATAGCGGTGTAGAACAACAATATCTAATCTTGGGTCGGCATGCCAAGTCATACCATTTAAAGTAGCCATACTATTATTTTTAGATAGGGTTGTTTCTCCAAAAAATGAGGCTTTACCTCTATAATAACTATAATTTAAACCCATTGAATAATTAGATGTACCCGTAAAATTAAACTGATTATAGGTTTGTGATGACACAGCTAAGGGATGATTATATTGAGTAGTTACTCCCACTAACCCAATTTTTAAACTTTGGGTTGAAAAATGAACTGCTCCACCAAAAATAGATTCTTTAACGGCTTTTTCGTCCTCTATTTCGCCTAATGTTCTATGAAAACCAGTTGTTTGAAAAGAACTTACCCCCTCTGATGTGCCACCAAAAATGGTATCGGCTAAATTTAAGTTAGCATCAATGTGTTTTTGAGATCCAAACAAAGTAAAATTAACCCTATTTTTAGATTTGAATTGATGTTGCAAAGTGACTCCTGCTCCACGTAAAAAATTAGTTTCGTTAACAGACGTGTAAGGTTTTAAACCTTTTGCATACCGTTTAACATTTAACACATTAGCCGTTTTACTCATATTAAATCCAGACCACATGGTTAAACCTTGTCCAAAATTGGCTTGAAAATCACCAATTACCACTTTTTTAACAATTCCTATATCCGCCAACATCAAATGCGCCGAATAAAAATCAAACCCTTGTTTGTTACTTCCTTTAAAAAACTGTTCTCCAGCATCTTTTTCTCCGGTAACTCCCCAGCTTAAATTATTTTTGTAAGTGTATCTGTAACGAGTATAAATTTTATCGGGGCTACCAGTGTATTTTTTATTAGGTGATTGAGCCAAAACACTATCGGGATAATCCATATAACCCGCTTTGGTTTGCAATACCCGTTGATACCTTAAAAAAATGTCGTGTTTGCCATAAGAAACAGCTTTACGAAAGTTAAATTTATCGGCTTGAACTTTTTTTACTGTTACAAAAGGTAACAACATTTCTATGGTTTCATCATCTAACTCCTCTATGGCTGATAATTCATAAATGGTTAGCAACTCACCGTAGTTTTTTCTGTAATTTAATATGCCGTAAATTTGATTATCTGTTAAAATTAACAATTTAGATAGCTCATCAAAGTTGGTTTGATTTAAGTTGATGGGGTTGTCGTAATAGTAATATAAATCTTCTAAATAAGTAGTTAAGTCAATGCTGGAATTTTCAAGATTTTCGCCAATAAACTCAATGCGTTTTTCAATAATTTTATCTCGTTCTTCATCCTCTTGCGAAAAAATAAATCCGCTTAACAATAATGATATAACAACTAATAAAACTTTCATTAAAAATGATAACTTAACGCCATTGATGGGCTTAAACCTAGTGTGCTGTGCCAAGTTGATGCAATATCTAAATTAAACTGTTTTAATTTTAAACCTGCGCCAAATCCAGCTTGAAAAGGGTAGCTGTTCATTCCTAACCTTACCACAAAAATTTGATGTGTTAAAATTTCAATGCCAGATTTTATATTTAAAGGATGTAAAATATCTTTTTCTGCCTCAACGCTCCAAAATGTGCCTTCACTAAAATTATATTTTAATCCAATGTTAAAAAGAGTTGGAAAACGTTCATCTTGATAATCGCTTAGCTTTGCCCTGTTGATGTTTTGAATGTTTAAACCTAAATCTAAATTTTTATTTAAAGCATATTTCAACCCAATAGAAGCCGACACAGCATTAACCGACCCATAAATGTCGCCAAAAGCTATTCTGTGAAAATTTAAAGACACCCCTGCCGATAAATTATCGGCTAATTTCATTCCATACACTAAACCTGTTTGTAATTGACGATACAATGAAAATCCTGTTTGTTGAAAATATAAACCAATATTACTTTTACCGGTTAAATGATAATTAAATGCTAAACTTTGGTTAGATAATTCATTAACTAAAAACCTATTTTGATAAGCAATTCCGACTGAGGTTTTAGTTAATTGCCCCATAGCCCCCGGATTATTTTTAACACTCCAAACATCACTAATTAAAAGTGTTGAGTTTGCTAAACCATTAGCTCTTGCCCCTATTTGATGAGGCACTTGCGAAAAAACAAATGACGAAAAAAACAAATAAATAATTAAAGCAATTTTTTGCATAGTGGAAAGGTAACAATTTTATTTAAAAAAAATCAAATTTACTCAAATAATAATGCAATGAATTTCAATTAATAAACATACTTAAAAACTTGTGTTACGGTCAATTCTGGTATGGTTCAAATTATTAAATCACATTTTTAACTCTCTCCCCTCAACATCATCAACCTCAATTCATTTAAAATAAGTGAGGTGGCGCCCCAAACTACTTTGTTGTTTAAAATAAAGCACGGAATGTTTTTCATAGTAATGCCTTTATGATTTTTTATGTGGCGAGTGGTTTTGCAATTCTCATCTAAAAGTGAATTAACATTAAAGAAAAAAGCTTGTTTAACCTCTTTTTCCGATAAATTTAAGGTAGGCATATCATTAGTAACACCAATAAAAGGTTGCACAAAAAAATGACTTACGGGTATGTAAACAGGCGTTAATTGCCCTAGTATTTTAATGTCATTTGGGTTAATTCCTACTTCTTCTTGTGTTTCTCTTAATGCAGTTTGTTTTAAATCAATATCCTCCTCATCTTTTTTACCACCCGGAAAAGCAATTTGACCTGAATGTTTACCTCCATCATTTTGACGTTCAATCAATAAACAATAAATATCCTCTTTTTGTTTGGTTAACAAACACAACACAGCCGATTGCTTAGCGTTTTGGCTATCTGTTTTGTAAGAACTGCTTAATTTTCGGTAAGGCACCATTTCTAAATGAGCTTGTTCACCAGGTAAATTATCTAATTGATTTTTTATTGAATTAAACCACATTATTATTATAAATTTGCAAATACAAACTTAATCAATTAATGAATAAACAAGAGGCATTATCAATTTTAAATTGCACTCAATATTCTGATAACACAGAATTGGAAACAGAATTTAATCTAAAGGTTTTTGAGCTAAAACAAAAATTTTTAATGGTTATTCCTCCCCTTAAAATTATGCAATCATTAATTAAAAGATTGGAGCGTTTACAAAAGGTTAATCAGGTTTTAAATTTAGTTAACGAATCAAAAAACACAAATGAAATTAATATTGAATTTAACAACACATCCTTAGTGGAGTTTTTAAAAACTTATCATCAATATTTATCTCAATTAAAATTGAACATTTCAAATAACATTCATCCGCAAACCATTATTCGTCAAATTCATCAATTAATTGATTTACAAACCCAATTATTTTTAAAATTATCGGGATATGGTAATTTTAAACCAAATACCTCCGAATTAGAAGATGTTAAATTGTCAGAAACCATTAATACATTTGAATTGGAACAAGAAATATTATTTTTATCTATTCCCGATTCAAAATTAAGTGAGTATATTAGCCAAAAAAAAGACACTTATTTTTATAAATGTATTTTAATGGCAAAAAAACAAATAGAATACAATGGACTTAGACGAAAAATATAAAAACCTTAAAACTTTACTTGAAAAAGAAGAGTTTCCAAAACCCTATATGTTTAAATTTATTATTTTAACCAATAAAGATAAAGAACAAGAGGTGAAAGATTGTTTTAAAGATGGTGAGCCAGAAATTAAAACTTCTCCTTCAAAATCTAATAAATATACCACCATTCAAATAGTTCAAAATATGAAATCAGCACAAGAAATTATAGACAAATACAAAGCGGTTTCTAAAATTAAAAACGTAATACACATTTAATTATGAATGATGCTGCAGGATTAAACGATTCATCTTTTTATGATGTTGCAATGGGCGTTTTTTATGCCATTACGGCAATAATGTTAATTGTTACAGCTTTTGTTTTAATTACAAGACAATACAGACGTAAAAAAATAGTTGCCATTAATCAGTTGGAGTTTATTACATCAAGGTATAATGTTTATGATGAGGACACCCAATTTTTATTTAACGTTCCTCATAAAATGCACATTAAATTAGATTTAATTGATGACAAAGAGCAGTTAGTTGATGCTTTGGTTGATGATGAATTTGAGGAAGGAGAACACATTTATCATTTTAAAATTTCGCCTTATAAAACGGGTTTATATTTTTTAAAATTACATGCTGACAATGTAGATATGTTGAGAAAAATTAAAATAAATAATTAATCATTTCGTTAATTAAATATGTTTAAAAAGGCAAAAATACTTTGTGGTGCATTTATTCTGATTATCAGTATAAACTATTCTTTTTCGCAATATATGAATCCGAAAGGCAGCTTATCAGTAGATATTGGTATTCCAACTGCCGAAAGGAATAAAGCATTTAGCAATGTAGTAGAAGGTTTATTTAACGGTGGCGTTGGGTATCAATATAACATTTACAAAGGTTTAAGTGTTGGAGCAGGAGCAAAGTATTCTTTTTTTGTTAATAACAGATTTGCTTTAAACAAAACAGTGGGCAGAGGAGGAATGCATATTCCTGCAATTTATGGTAAAATTAGTTTTGAAAAATTTACAACCGATAGATTTTCTTTTAATTTTGGTGTAAGAGCTGGTTATTCTCAAATGATTTCTATTAATGATTCAACTAAAATAAACTTGGGGCATCCTTACACTAAAGAAACATTTTTTATAGAGCCACAATTAGAATTATTATTAACCTCAGACAGTGATGAACCAAATGGATTCAGTTTAATATTAGGCTACAATTTTTATTTTGCCGAGTACAATACTGATTTTTTAGCCCGTCAGCAATTTATTGGCTTTTTACCAGAATGGAGTAATGGTTACACTAGGTTTTTTAGCTTAGGATTTGGCTATAGACATTATTTTGGTCTATTTTAACAAAAAAAACACTTATCAAAAATGATAAGTGCCTTTTAAACTATTGTATTTTTTTAATTACAAAGAATCAAAAGTTACCTCTTCTTTTTCTTCAGGTTTTTTATACTCTCCAGTTTCCCATAATTCTTTTATGTGGTCTAAAGCGGATTGCATCCCATTAGTAAATTTTTCAAAATCTTCTTTGTACAAAAAGATTTTATGTTTTTCAAACTCTGGTCTGTCAGAATCCTCACTACCATATTTTCTTTTACTTTCGGTAATGGTTAAATACAAATCATTACCTCTGGTTTTTTTTACGTCAAAAAAGTACGTTCTTTTTCCAGCTTTTACTCTTTCCGAAAATACTTCATCATTTCTATCGTTCATCTTCCCTTCTATTTTAAAATTTATAAAAACAAATTTATAATTAATTGTTTTAATACAAAATTTTTTATCAATTTTTATTTTGTTTCCATAATATAATCATCAATAAATTCTCTAACACAAGCATCTCCTCCATTTTTAGTAAGAACAACATCTGCTATTTTTTTTATAGATTTTACAGCATCTTTAGGGCAAGCAGACAGTCCAACCGCCTCCATTACTTGTTTGTCATTAACATCATCACCAATATAAGCCACTTGTTGCAAAGTTATTCCTAATTCAGCACACCAATCATTTAATATTTTGGTTTTATCCTCTCTACCTACATACACTTTTTGAATCCCCAATAAATCTGCTCGTTCTTGCACCATATTAATTTTATATCCGTGAGAAATAATGCCTACATGAATCCCTTTTTTGGTAATGTATTTAATTGCCATTCCATCTTTGGTGTTATATTTTTTTATTTGATCTCCGTTTTCAGAAAAATACATTCCACCATCAGTCATTGTGCCATCTACATCTAAAATTAAAAGTTTAATATCTCTATTCAATACTTTGTCTAAATTTTTGGTTTTAACTTTCAATAAGGTATCTAAAGAGATGTCAAAATAATCTGAAATCCGAACTAACTCATCAGGTGTTGGCTCTAAAATTCTAACTTTTGGAATGTAAATAATGTTTTCAAATTCTGTAATACTTATTCCTTTTTTATCTAACAAATAAAGTAGGTTTTGGTTATAGATGTTCATATTTTATTAAAATTAATTAGCATAAAGTTAATAAAAAAAGACCTTCAATAACTGAAGGTCTTTATTATTTTTTATTTGATGTTGAATTTTACTCAACAACAATTTTTTGATTATATACATTTCCGTCAATTAATAATCTTAAAGTGTAAATACCTTTAGATAATTCAGAAACAGAAACTTGGTTTGATGTTGTACTTGTAATATTTCCATTAGCAACAACTTTACCCGTTAAATCAAATACTTGGTAATTAGCATTATCAAAATTTTGATTCATTTCAATGGTAAAGAACGTATTAGCTGGGTTAGGATAAATAGAAATTAAATTTTGGTTAATTTCTCCTAAGCCTACTTGAGTGTTTAATGAAATACTAACTGTCCCCCCATTAGAACAAGCATTAGAGGCATAACAAGTTATTACATCATTTGACCCTGGTGTTCCAATGGTTACATCTATTGAATTGGTTGTGCTACTTCCAGACCAACCTGCACCTGATGGTAAAGTCCAATTGTAAGTTACTGCACCAGTAATTGGTAAAACTTGATATGTTTCAACAGTACCTTGTACTGGATTTACATTCCCAGCAATTCCAGCTGCTTGACCAGGTGTTCCTAAAATTGTAATATAACTAGATTTAGATAATGTATTAAAACTTGTAGCATCAGTTACTGTTAATCCTACATCATAAACTCCTGCCGTATTATATGTAACAGTCGGATTTTGTAATGTTGAAGTAGAAGGTGTTCCTCCAGGAAACGTCCAATTCCATGATGTAGCTGTAGAACCTGTTGTTAAATCTGTAAACGTAATCGTTTGATTTGGACATCCTGATGTAACATCTGCTGTGAATTCAGGGGCTAAATTTGTTATTGCACCCCATTTCCAAATTCCTTTAGAAGAAGGTGAAGAAGTGAAATAACCAGACCAACCTACATTAGAATTTTTAAATTCAACGGTAGTATGTTGTTCCGTGTCAATTAAATTCCAAGTCACACCTGCATCAATACTATATGACGAGCCATTTTGACCAGTTGAAAATATAGTATCAGACCCTTCAATCCAACAAATATCTCCAGTAAAATACAACCCAACAGGCGTTATTTGATTCCAAGTCGCTCCGCCATCTGTTGTTTTGTAAACATCACCACTATTTGCCATAATCATTCCATTATTGGCATCTTTGAAAGACACTTCACCTCCACTAGTTCCACTAAAATCGGTTAAAGGTGTTTGATAAGCATTGTCCCATGTTACACCTTTATCAGGTGAGTGATACAATCTTCCTTTGTTAGTTGTAAACCAAACGT
>CAYQRJ010000100.1:0-8737 GCA_964419855.1 uncultured Crocinitomix sp. | reverse complement strand
AACAAAAAAAGCATACCTTTTAAAGTATGCTTTTAATTTAGTGGCGTGAGGGAGATTTGAACTCCCGACCTCAGGGTTATGAATCCTGCGCTCTAACCAACTGAGCTACCACGCCAAACTGCTTTGTTCTCTTAATTGAGGGTGCAAATATAATTGTTTTATTTTTTAATCAAACCAATTAATTAATTTTTTTTGGAGATTTTACTTTTTCTTTTAATAAAGCAATTTTTAAAACTTCATCCATTGTTTTAACATAATGAAATTTAAGTCCTTTTAAATATTTAGGTTTAATGTCTTCAATATCTTTTTTGTTTTTTTCAGATAATATAATCTCTTTTATATTGGCACGTTTGGCAGCTAATATTTTTTCTTTTATGCCGCCTACAGGTAACACAGCTCCACGCAAGGTTATTTCTCCTGTCATGGCTACATTTTTTTTAACTTTACGTTGGGTTAAGGCTGATGATATTGCTGTAAGCATTGTAATTCCAGCAGATGGACCGTCTTTTGGTGTAGCACCTTCAGGAACGTGAATGTGAACATCCCATTTGTCAAATAGTTCTGGTTTAATTTTAATTAATTCAGGATTGGCTTTTAAATATTGTAATGCCAACATAGCAGATTCTTTCATCACATTACCCAAATTCCCCGTTAAAGTTAATTTCCCTTTTCCTTGTGACAAACTGGTTTCAATAAATAAAATATCTCCTCCAACTTGAGTCCATGCTAAACCTGTAACTACGCCAGCAAATTCATTTCCAATATATTTGTCTTTAGAGTGAGCAGGTCCTAAAATGTTTTTTAAATCTTTTAGTTGTATCGCTTTAGAAAACGATAATCCCATAGCAATATCTTTGGCTCTACTACGCACAATTTTTGAAATACGTTTTTCTAGTCCTCTAACACCTGATTCCCTAGTGTAATTTTCAATAATAAATTCCAAAACTTCATTAGATAATGAAATATCTTTAGTAGTTATACCATTATTTTTTATTTGTTTTGGTAATAGATGTCTTTTAGCAATTTCAATTTTTTCTTCAACTGTATAGCCGTTAACTTCAATAATTTCCATTCTGTCTCTTAACGGACCTTGAATAGTTGATAAATTGTTGGCTGTTGCAATAAATAAAATTTTAGACAAATCGTAATCTAACTCTATAAAATTATCATTAAAAGCTGAGTTTTGTTCAGGGTCTAATACTTCTAATAGGGCAGATGAAGGATCTCCTTGATGAGAATTTCCAACTTTATCTATTTCATCTAAAACAAAAACAGGGTTTGAGGTTCCAGCTTTTTTTAAGTTTTGTAAAACCCTACCTGGCATAGCACCAATATATGTTCTACGGTGTCCTCTAATTTCTGCTTCATCATGCACTCCCCCTAACGACATTCTAACATATTTTCGTCCCAAAGCTTCAGCTATTGACTTTCCTAATGAAGTTTTTCCTACGCCTGGAGGTCCATATAAGCAAAGAATAGGCGATTTCATATTGCCTTTAAGTTTTAAAACAGCCAAATATTCTATAATGCGTTCTTTTACTTTGTCTAATCCAAAATGATCTCTATCTAAAATAGTTTGGGCACGTTTTAAATCAAATTTATCTTTAGAATATTTTTGCCAAGGTAAATCTAAAAGGGTGTCAATATAATTAACTTGAACAGAAAAATCGGCACCTTGTGGATTCATTCGTTGAAGCTTTTTTATTTCTTTTTCAAACGCCTTTTGAATTTTTTTACTCCATTTTTTCTTTTTAGCTCTTTCTTTAAAAACTTTTATTTCATTTTCAACTGGGTTACCACCTAACTCCTCTTGAATGGCTCTTATTTGTTGATTTAAAAAATACTCTCTTTGCTGTTTGTCAATATCAACCCTAACTTTAGATTGAATTTCATTTTTCATTTTAAGCATTTTTATCTCGTAAGATAAATGCTCAAGAATTTGTTCTATCCTTTTTTCAATGGTAGGAGTTTGCAATAGAGTTTGTTTTTTATCTACATCTCCACTTAAATTAGAGGCGATAAAATTCACTAAAAATGAGGGACTCTCAATGTTTTTAATAGCAAAAGATGCTTCTGAAGGAATGTTTGGAGAGTCTTTAATGATTTTTAAAGCCATATCCTTCATTGATTCTACCAATGCTTTATTTTTTTCGTTAGTTACATCCAATTTATTATCAATTAAACCTTTTACTAGTGCTTTAAAATAAGGTTCTTCTTGTATAATTGATTGAATTTCAAAGCGTCTTTTTCCTTGAATAATAATGGTTGTAGAACCATCAGGCATTTTTAATTTTTTAATAATTTGAGCAACAGTTCCTATTTTGTGTAAATCCTCTCCTTTAGGTTGCTCAATATCGGCTTTAATTTGAGATACAACTCCAATAATTTTATCGGCGTTGTAAGCGTCTTCTATTAGTTTAATAGATTTATCTCTACCAACAGTAATAGGAATTACCACACCAGGAAATAATACATTATTTCTTAAAGGTAAAATAGGTAGTACCTCAGGAACTGTTTCTAAATTCATTTTATCCTCTTCATCTTCTGATATTAAAGGGATAAATTCAGTTTCTTGATCAATTATATTTGTAAAATCTATAAATTCTTTTTTCATAAAATCAGACATAAGTACAGTTTTTTAGTCAATTTGTCATTAATAGTTAAGCATTGTCAGTTTTAATACTTTAAAACCGTTATTTTTTTGTGACTGTTATAGTTTGCAATCTCTATGCCATTAAAGTTCATTTTCAAAAATATAGGTAAGGATTTTTTTATCTTTGTCACTTAAAGCAATTTTTCGCCTACTCATCATGTTTTGAGCTACCTCAAATGCTTTTTCTAATTCAAATTTTGGGCTCAATTTAAAACCTCCCCAACTAAAAGAAGGGATATGTTTAGGTGGGAAATCCCCTCCAAAAATATTAGCATTTACGCCTACTGTTGTAGCAGTGTTCAACATGGTGTTTATTCCTGTTTTAGAATGGTCTCCCATTAATACGCCACAAAACATTATATCTGTTTGTTGCAATTGATTGGTGTTATAATCATAAACTTTAAGCTTTCCATAATTATTTTTTAAATTTGATGAATTAGTATCCGCTCCAAAATTACACCATTCACCTACAACAGAATTTCCTAAAAAACCATCATGCCCTTTGTTTGAATATCCTTGAAATAAAGAATTTGATACTTCACCTCCAACTTTACAATGCGGACCAATGGTGGTTGCACCATAAATTTTAGCTCCCATTTTAAGTGTTGCATTGTCAAGTAAAGCCAATCCACCTCTTATCATACAGCCTTCCATTATTTCAGCATTTTTACCAATATAAATAGGACCATTGCTAGCATTTAAAATTGAGCATTCAACTGTAGCTCCCTCTTCAATAAAAATGTTAATGGGATTAATAACTGTGTTAGTTGTACTAATTGGTTGAGAGATTTTACCTTTGGTTAATATTTTGTAGTCTATTAAAAGAGCTTTGTCATTTTTTTGAAACAATTCCCAAAGGTTTGTCAAGTATATAATGTCTTTACTTTCAATATTTTTTTTAGATTCTTCTTTAAGTCCTTTTGTGGCCACCCATTTAAAATTAACATATAAACTTTGATTTTTTTCTAATGCCAATATTTCTCTCACTAAATCAAGTGAGGGCTTAACATTTCCTGCTACTTTTAAATCGTATAAACGGTCAAAAGGATATTTATCTTCAAGATAGGATTCGGTTTCAAAATAAACATCAGGTTCAACCAAACATTCAATAAAATGTTTTTCCCAAGTTTCTTTTATTGTTAAGATTCCAAACCTTAATTCAGCTACTGGTCTTGTTAAGGTTAATGGTCTAAAATTTTTATGTAATCCGTTATCTGATAAAACTATTTTCATAGTTCAAAATTAGTCATAAAAAAAGCCTCTTCAAAATAAAGAGGCCTTAAATATTGTTAATGAGAAAAAATTATTTTTTCTTCATACTTTTACCATATCTCGATTTAAACTTGTCAATTCTACCAGCAGTATCCACAAATTGAATCTTACCTGTAAAGAAAGGGTGAGATTTATGAGAGATATCTAATTTCACTAAAGGGTATTCATTACCATCTTCCCAAGTAATGGTTTCTTTAGATGGTGCACATGATTTGGTTACAAACGCATAATCATTTGTCATGTCTTTAAATACAACTAATCTATAATTGTCTGGGTGAATTCCTTTTTTCATTATTCTAATCTATTTATATTCTTAAAATTCTTCTTAATCCAAAATTGGAGTGCAAATTTACATATTTATTTTTAATTAGCAAAAATAATTTTAAATAAAATAAAAATACTAAACTTTCGTTTATACATTTGCAATGCAAAATTATGAAAAATTACATTTATATAATTGTTTTAAACGTTTTTTTATTGATAGGATTTAATTCTTGTAAAAAGCCATTAAAATATTCAAAAAATCATTTAGAATTTTCTACAGATAGCCTTTTGTTTGATACTGTTTTTACAACTGTTGGATCAATAACAAAAAACTTTAAAATTTATAACAATAATAATTCACCTATTAAAATAGATGAAATTGAATTAATGGGAGGAAGTAATTCACCTTTTAGAATTAATATTGATGGTATTTCTGGAATTTTTCATAAAGATATTGAATTAAGAAAAAAAGACTCTTTATTTGCTTTTGTTGAAGTGACTTTACAAGTCAACAATGTTACTAATCCACTAATTATTTCTGACTCAATAAGGTTTAAAACCAATGGTAAAAATCAATATGTTCATTTAGATGTTTGGGGGCAAGATGCTTATTTTCATGTTAATGAATTGGTAGGAGACAGTTATTATCCTTGGCTAAACGATAAACCACATGTCATTTATGGATTAGCTGCTGTTGGTTACCCTGAAATTGACTCTAATTTAACTTTAACTATTCCTGCAGGAACACAAATATATTGTCATAAAGGGGCAGTTTTATTAACTTATAAAAGTACGTTAAATATTCAAGGTCAGTTGGGTAATGAAGTAGTTTTTCAAGGGGATAGATTAGAATCTTTTTATGATGATGTGCCTGGTCAATGGTTTGGAATTTATTTAAGTCAAGCAAAAAATTGTGTTATAGATTATGCCATTATAAAGAATGGAGAAGTAGGAATAAGGGTTGATACTACCTCAGCATTAAATACACTAACACTTTCTAACACCATTATAGATAACCATGATTTTTATGATTTAATGCTAAATTCTGGAGCAAATGTATCAGTAGAAAACTGTGTGTTTGGAAGTTGTGGGTTGTCTTCTGCCTTATTATTTGCTGGAGGAACATCTACTTTTAAAAACTGTAACTTTGTTAATTACTGGACGGGCACAAGAGGAGGTCCTGCATTTGCTTTAAAAAATTGGTATGAGGATAATGATGATAATATCTATGAAAGAGACATCACTTGCAATATTTATAATAGTATTTTTTATGGCAATTCTCAAGATGAATTTATAATTGATAGTTTAGCCAATTCTGTTGCTACTTTTAATGTTAATATTTCTGATTGTTTAATTAAAAAAGAGGAAATATATAATTATTCGTATTTGTCAAACATTATATGGAACTCTGACCCTATGTTTGTAGATTACACATTGGTTGATTATCATGTTAATTCTGGTTCGCCAGTAATAGATGCGGGTAATCCTACTAACGCTACAACAACTGCCATTGATGGAGTTTCGAGAGGAAGTACACCTGATATAGGGGCTTATGAATACTAATTTACAGAAAAAGTAGCTGTGGTTTCTGCCATATCTCCTTGAAAAGAAAAATCGCTATAAACTTTTAAAGTTACCGTATAGCTCCCAGCTACTGTAAATTTATTAGTAAAAACTCTATCACTCCATGCTTTAGAATTTTCTGGTGCTGTGTCAGGTCCTTTAATTTCCCACCAATAACTCAATTCATTTTCAGAACATGATGTAAAGGTAATGGACTGTCCCACTGAAATAGAGGTATTATCCATATCTATACAGGCTTTAACATCTTTTTTGCAAGAAATAAAAGTTAACATCAATAGTAATCCTGTAAAAAGTAATAAATTTTTCATGTTCAATTTAATTATGTAATTATTTTTTTAAACGTTCAAAATTATAAAAAGTTTGGTCTAAATCAAATAAAAAATGAATTTTTCCGTTAAAATTTGGCAAAGAAATTGTAAATTGTATCAAAAATCTGTAACCAATTTTTAACAAAAGGTTATAGAAATGCAAAGAATTTAAAACCAAAACAACTAATTATGGCTATTAACCCTGTTTATCATCATACTGAAGATAAGCTCCAAAAGGAACTTCAGTGGATAAGGCATGCAAAAGATAACCCACAAGGGTTTGCACCGCTTTATAATAAGTATTATGAACAAATTTTCAGATATATCTATCAACGGATGGATGATGCTGATACTGCATTTGATGTAACAAGTCAGGTGTTTTTAAAAGCATTAAATAATATTCATAAATATGAATACAGAGGTGTGCCTTTTGCATCTTGGCTATACAGAATAGCAAAGAGTGAGTTGTATCAATCTTTTAGAGATAAAAAAGCTAAAAGAACGGTTAATATTGAAAGTTTTCAAATTAGTGAAATAATTGAAGAATTAAATGAAGACGATAAAACGTTACAGAAAAGAAATAAATTATTAAATGTCATTAAACAATTAGATGCTTCAGAAATTGAAATGATTGAATTGAGATTTTTTGAGAAAAGATCGTTTAGAGAAATAGGGGAAATTTTAGATATTACAGAAAATAATGCTAAAGTTAAAGCTCACAGAGTAATTAAAAAAATGAAAAAAATATACCACAAGTCATGAAGAATATAAAAATTAATGTTGATAGACCAAAGATATCTTCTGAAGACATTCAAAAGAAAATGAATTTTGAAGATATTTTAGCTAATCATCAAATTATAGCCAAACCATTTTATAAAACCCCTTGGTTTTTTGGAACAACAGGTTTGGCAACAGTTACTTTAATTGCTACAACCATTTATGGTTTTGAAGATAAACCTCAAGTTGAAAATCACATTAAAAAAAGGAGTGAAGTAATTACCAACTCTCCCCCCGTCAAATTGTTAAGTGAAAATGACAACCAAAAAACTAAACAAAATATTAAAAACGAATTGCCTATAGAAAAAAAATCTACTTTAACCAATAAAACAACAAACCAAAAACCTTTAATAAAAAAAGAAGAGGAAATTATTGTTTCAGCTTCTGAATCTGTAAATGAGAAAAATACAAAGTCTGATGATGTTGTAGAAAATAATGATAACACTAAAAAGGTATTTAATTATTTTGATTTACATCCCCGCATTGCAGGAAAAGTAAATGGTGAAATTACAAAACAACAATTGTTTGATGATAAAGGGTTGGTTACTAATACAGATGTTGACATCATTCATTTTGAACTACATTTAGTTGATGGAACTGGAGGTAAAGTTTTTGAAGAAAATGGACATTTATTAACCAAAGAAATGAAAGAAGCCATTGAGAGGGTTGAAAAAGGAAATGAAATTTATTTTGAAAGTATTAAAGGTATTACAAACAAAGGAGAAGAAATACGCTTAAATCCGTTAAGATATACGTTATTGAATTAATTTGTTAATTATTTTGTAAAAGTTTTTTTATTTTTTTTAAAAAAAATGATATATATTTACAACCATTAATCATTTACATACGTCTAATAATGTGTGAAGATGATTAAATACGTTAAAAAACCTATGTAATGCTAATGAAAGCTACTTATTTTAAATATATTTTGTTAATAAATGTGATGGTTTTCTATTTTAATGATAGTTATGCTCAGCCAACTCATTTTACTGATAATAATTATTGGAAACATCAACGTAAAGAATTAATTTTTGGAATTGGAGCTTCTAACTTTCTTGGAGATTTAGGAGGATTAAACAGGATAGGGACAGATTATAGTCCAGTTGATTTAGATTGGGCAGTGACTAGACCATCAGGCCACATAGGGTATAGATATAGATTAAAACCTTGGTTATCTCTTAAAGGTTTGTTTACTTATGCCGTTTTAAAAGGAGATGATGCTTTAACGTATGAACCGGCCAGAAGAAACAGAAATTTGCGTTTTAGATCACATTTATTTGAAATAGCTGCTCATTTTGAAGTTATTTTATTTAATTCAGAAGAATTTGGGCATAGATATAAAGCTTTAGGTGTAAAAGGTCAAAGACATAAAAATACTTTAGTTTATGCTTTGGCTGGTGGTAGTTTTTTTGGGTTTATTACTCAAGCACCTGGAGACGGTGGTTGGACTAAATTAAGACCTTTACACACTGAAGGACAAGGTTTGCCAGGAGGTCCTAAACAATATAAACCATATAGCTTTGGTATTCCAATGGGACTAGGTGTTAAAATAGGTTTAGATGCAGTATGGAGAATGACTTTTGAATTAACTTATACAAAAACATTTACTGATTATTTAGATGATGTAAGTGGTGTTTATTATGATAATAATGCCATTAATGCTGCCTATGGTAGCACTGCTGCTCATTTTGCAGATCCTTCTGCTGGCTATTTTCCCACTTGGACTGATCCAGGTGAAATGAGAGGAGACTCAGGAGATAAAGATGCTTATTTAATGTTTAATGTGTCTTTTACTCGTAATTTAACTTACAAAAGAACAAGAGGTAAAAAATGGCAATACAGAGCTAGATTTTAACTCGTATCTATTTTTTGTGTAAAG
>CAYQRJ010000099.1:0-8745 GCA_964419855.1 uncultured Crocinitomix sp. | reverse complement strand
TGAATTATTTTTTGTTAGTGGTAATGATACTACTACATTCATCTTGTGCCAATAGTCAAAAAAAAGATAAAACTATGACGGAAAAGCACCAATTTACCAATGATTTAATTCATGAATCAAGTCCTTATTTATTACAACACGCTCATAACCCTGTAAATTGGTTACCTTGGGGAGATGAGGCGTTTGAAAAAGCCAAAAAAGAGGACAAATTGGTATTGGTAAGTATTGGTTATTCCTCTTGCCACTGGTGTCATGTAATGGAACACGAAAGTTTTGAAGATGAAGAAGTGGCTAAAATAATGAACGACTTTTTTGTGTGTATAAAAGTAGATAGAGAAGAACGTCCAGATGTTGATCAAGTTTATATGACAGCCGTTCAATTAATGACGGGTAGTGGTGGGTGGCCGCTTAACTGTTTTACTTTACCTGATGGCAGACCTATTTATGGAGGCACTTATTTTAGAAAAAATGAATGGATAGAATTGTTAAATAATTTACATCTTACCTATACCAAAGACCGCCAAAGAATGTTAAGTTATGCCGAAAATTTAACCAAAGGCGTTCAACAGTCTGAATTAATTGAATCGCCTACTGAACAGTCAAGTTTTTCAATGGCTGTATTAGACGAATTAGCGGTGATGTGGAAACGTAGTTTTGATGTTAGAGAAGGAGGGACAGCCCACGCCCCAAAATTTCCTTTACCAAATAATTGGGAATATCTACAACAATACGCTTACCATAGTTTAGATTCTGCCATTATGCAACAGGTGGATTTAACCCTAAAAAAAATGGCGTTTGGTGGTATTTACGACCAAGTTGGTGGCGGTTTTTCAAGGTATTCAACAGATGAAAAATGGAAAGTGCCTCATTTTGAAAAAATGTTATATGATAATGCTCAATTGGTGTCTTTGTATTCAAATGCCTATCAACGCACTAAAAAACCATTGTATAAAAAAGTGGTATATCAAACTTTAGAATGGGTACACAGAGAAATGACTACCCATAACGGTGCGTTTTACTCTGCCTTAGATGCCGATAGTGACGGAGAAGAAGGTAAATATTATGTGTGGTCTAAAGAGGAATTAAAAAAAGTACTTTCTGATGAGGAGTATCAAGTGTTAAAATCTTATTACGAGATTAATCCTAAAGGGTTGTGGGAAGGTAATTATATTTTGTTAAGAGATACTGATGTAGAGTTTAATGTAGATGTTGAGAAAAAAATTGATAAAATCAACAAAAAATTATTGGCTGTTAGAGATAAAAGAGTTAAGCCCGGATTAGATGATAAATCATTAACCGCTTGGAACGCTATGATGTTAAAAGGTTATGTTGATGCTTACAATGTGTTTGGCGAAAAATTATTTTTACAAGCCGCTTTAAAAAATGCCAACTGGTTATTAAAACATCAAACTAAAAAAGATGGCAGCTTATATCATACCTATAAAAATGGAGAATCAAAAATTGATGGTTTTTTAGATGACTATGCTTTTACCATTGATGCTTACATCAGTTTGTATGAAGCCACTTTTAATGAGGATTGGTTAAACCAAGCCCAATCATTAACCGATTACGCCATTCAACATTTTCAAGATGATAAATCGGGGATGTTTTATTATACCTCTAACGCATCATCTGCATTAATAGCTCGTAAAATGGAAATAAATGACAACGTTATACCTGCATCAAACTCGCAAATGGCAAGGGTATTGTTTAAGTTAGGCACACTTTTGTTTGATGAGGATTATTTTAATACATCTAAACAAATGTTAGCCAATGTTTACGATAAAATGATAACTTATCCCTCTGGTTATTCTAATTGGAGTATTTTAACCTTAAATTTAGTTAAACCTTACTATGAAGTTGCCATAACAGGAAAACAATGGAAAGATAAATTAAATGAATTAAACTCCCATTATATTCCTAACAAAATTGTAATGGGCGGAGAAAAAAGCCAACTTGAATTATTGCAAGGTAAATTTATAGGAGAAACCACTATATTTATTTGCCAGCATGGCGCATGCCAAATGCCTGTAACAAAAGTTGATGATGCAGTTAAACAAATGAGGTGATAAATTGTTATGCCTATACTTATAACGATTTCAATTTATGATTTATCACTCTTTAACAATTGGTTGGCTAGGTTTTCCTGCTAACTTAAACTCTATTTTATAATAAAAAATAGGTAAAAACCCTAATTGTTTTCTAAATTGATAAGGTTGAGATGGATTATCAGGGTTTGGAAAATAAGTTAATCCACTATAATTGGTTATATTAAATAAGTTAACCAAATCTAAACCAAATTCGTGAGTTACTTTTTTAGTATTTAAGGTGTAATTAATTTTAGCATCAAACCTAAAATAATCTTTAAATTTTAAAGAGTTATATCCTTTATTTAAAAAGATGATTTCTTTTTGTTGATTAGTTGCAACAGTATCAACATAGCCATAACGTTTACCTCCAGCATAAGTGACTTTAATTCCAAATCCTAAAAGTTGATTATCTTTTTTACCTAATTTAAACTCTTTTCCTGCTAATAAATTGGCAATGTAGTTACCATTAAAACTTGTATTTCTTAACACTCCATCACTACCTCTATATTTTGATTGATACAAACTAACCGTAGTCATAAAAAAGAAAGATTGATCAAAGAATTTTTCTATTGTAAACTCAATACCGTAATTCTCACCTGTACCTGTATTTTGTAAACTATCAGGAAAAAATCTAGCAAAACCACTTCCGGTATTAACTAACGAGAAAGCAGAAGGTTGAATTTCTACAGGGATTTGATATAAATATTGATAATACACTTCAGATTTAAAACGCATTGATTTATTTAATCTTAAACTATAACTTAAAACTGAATGAAAACTTTTAGAAAACCCCATATTTTTATTGTGATATATTTTGTTACCAAGAGAATCAATTTTATTATAAGTGTAGGTGTACATGGGTTGTGTTTGAGAATGTAAACCAACACCAGCAGCAATAACGCTATTTCCGTTAACATTATATTTTAACCCTAATCTTGGTTCAATGGGAGAGATGCTGTTACTAAAGGTAAACATTTGAGCATGAAGTCCAGCATTAAAAACCATTTTTTTACTCACTTTGTATTTCCATTGTATAAAAGGCTGTATTAAGTAAGATAAAGATGGAGAATCATAATCCCATCTAACACGATAACTAGCCAAAGAATCTGTGATGTCTGTTCTAATAGAATCGTGCATTGAAAAATAATAAGAATCTACATTAATTCCGTAACGCAAGTAATGTTTTTTATTAATTTTTTGATTGACACTAAAATACCCCATTATTTTGTAAATATCAAACCTAAACGCCATCATATTAAATGGTTTTGCATCATAAATATATCGGTTGGAAATTGAATCTAAATGTCTATAGATGTAATTATGATGAGAGTGTTGAGATTCTTGGGACACAGCTAAAGTAGAACGAATAAATGTTTTAGAATTAATGGGTTTTTTATAAGCCACTCCACTAACAAACATTGATGTTCCAAAATACTGATCTCTATCTTGGTCGCCAAACGCATCTTGAGCTGGTTCTTTTTGGTCAGAGATTAAAATGGATATATCACTTGCTCCACCAATACCAAATAAAGAAATTGCTCCTCCTTTTTTTAATGGAAAATTAAATTTAAAAGCTCCGTCATAATATAAAGGAACAGCATCTGTACCTATACTAATACCTGCATTTTTAAATAATGATAAAGTAGAATAACGTCCACCAACTAAATAACTTGATTTAGATTTTTTAGAAATAGGTCCTTCAACTTGAAATTCTGTACCTAAAAACCCAAACTGACCTGAAAACTCGTGAATACTATTGTTTCCATTTCTTAAATTGATGTCAAATACACCTGAAATAGAATTACCATATTCAGCAGGAAAAGCACTCATAAAAAAGTCTGAATTTCCTAAAAATTTATTGTTTAAAATAGATACTGGTCCACCACCACTACCAGAAGTAGCAAAGTGATTGGGATTAGGAATGTTAATCCCCTCAACCCTATACAAAACACCAGAAGGTGAATTACCTCTAATTACAATATCATTTCTAGAATCATCTGTTCCTTGTGCTCCTGCATAATTTGACATCATTCTAGCAGGGTCACCTCTACTACCTGCAAATCTATTGGTCTCTTCAACCGAAAAAGAGGTGGACGATACAGTGGACATATCATTATTTACCTCTCCTTTTTTCTTTACAATAATTACAACCTCTTCTCCAACAAGCCCTTCTTCTTCTAGTTCAACATTAATAATTGTTTCACGTCCAACATTTACAATAACTGTTATTTCTTTTGGCGAATATCCAATAAAAGACACCTCCAAAATATGTTTGCCAATTGGCACATTTCTAATCGCAAAACTGCCATCTACACTTGTAACTGCACCATAAAATTTATCTGTAAGATCGGTTACTGTAATTTTTGCTCCAATTAATGGCGTTTTTGTATCCACATCCACAATTGTCCCTCTAATATTTTGTGTTCTTTCTTGCGAAAACGCAAACGTAAACACCACATTTACAAGTAATAAAAGTAAAATTCTCTTCATATTTTTTATTTTAAACGATTACAAAATACAAATAATATTTAAATTCATAATAAAATTTAAAAAAAGCTTTTGTTAAATCGTTATATTATTACAAATTTATAAGGCATTCATTTATTATAAAAATTGATTTTTGTAACAGTAATTTATATTTGTGAAAAATGCAGAAAGTAAACTGTTTTTACACTTCATCATTAAAAAATAACAGTTGAGAACACCTTTTTTTTATTACCAAACACAACCCATTACATTTGTGGTATAAATTAATTAATTATGAAAACAATAACATTAGTAGTAGGGCTAGTTTTAACTACATTCGGATTTAATCAAGACAGTCTTTTTTATCAAAAAATGGGAGAGGCTTTACATGGTTTTTCAACTTGTAAAACAGCAACTGATTTTGAAAAAGCATCCTATCCGTTTGAACAAATAGCTACAGTTGAACCTAACAATTGGCTACCTAGATATTATGTGGCTTTATCTTATGTTTTAGCCAGTTATTCTGAGGACAAAGATAATGGAGAGCAAAAAGATGTTTATTTAGATGAAGCAGAAAAATCAATTGAAACATTAAAAACTTTAGCTCCAAAAGAATCGGAGGTTTACGCTTTGGAGGCATTTTATTACACCGCCAGATTAGTTGTAAAACCCATGGAACGTGGTATGAAATATTCAGGGTTAAGTAACGCCTCTATTGAAAAATCATTGGCTCTAAACCCTAACAATTTAAGGGCTAAACAAATGCAAATTGCTAATGAATACGGCTACAAACAATTTTTAGGCAAAGATACAAAAGAAGAATGCCAAAAAGCGCAAAATTTACTAAACGAATGGGATCAATTTCCACCAAAAACTCCTATTCATCCTAAATGGGGTAAACAATATTTAATTCAAATGGTAAATGAATGTAGTAATTCTGTATCAAAAAAAGACAACAATCAACCGAAAAACGATAATTTATTTACTTTAACGGTAAAAATTAACCATATTCCGACCAATGAGGGCAAAATTTTAATCAAATTAATGGACAAAAACCAAAAAGAAGTCGCCGTTTCAGTAGGAGAAATTAATAACCACACCTCAACCATTGAATTTAAAAACTTATCTAAAGGAATTTATGCAGTAAGCTTTTTTCACGACACCAACAACAATATGAAATTAGATTTTGGTAAAAGAGGACCAACAGAGGGGTATGGTTATTCAAATAATGCCAAAGGATTTATGAAAGCTCCAAAATTTAAAAAACAAACATTTGAACTTAACGAATCTAAAACCATAGTTTTAACAACAAGACAACCACATTAAAAAATAATAACTAAATTTCACATCAAATTATGACAACAAAAATCATTTCTCCTTTTAAAAAATGGTGGCAATTTATATTAACAAACTTGTTGCTTGGTTTTATAATTGCCTTATTGATGGACAATTTAAACACCCCCCTTAAACTACTATTGGGTACAATTTGGGGATCACTTATTTTTATGACCCAATGGCTAGGACATGCTTATTTTCAAATTAAAATTGGAGAAAAATACAGTTGGTTAAATGAGCCATTAAAACGATTTCTGTTCATTATTATAGAAATAGTTGTTTATTCAATTTTTGCGTATGGTGCTGTTCAGTTATTAATGAATTATGTTATATTTGGTAAAATCCCTCCTTATTTGTTGTCTTTTGACTTTAGTTATTGGAGTTTACCTGTTGCTTTATCGTTTGTTATTGCGTTAATGATATCTGCCATTAGTTTTTTTAAATCGTGGAAAAATGAAGTGCTAGAAAAAGAAAAAATTAAGCATAAAATGTTAACCTACAAATATGAGGCGTTACGCAATCAAATCAACCCACATTTTATGTTTAATAGTTTAAATGTTTTAAGTGACTTGGTATATGAAAATCCTAAAAAAGCAGAAGACTTTATTCATAAATTTAGCGATATTTATCGTTATGTTTTAGACAGTAGAGATAAAGAGTTAGTTCATTTAACTGATGAATTAAATTTTATAAACAAATACATCTTTTTACTTAAAACCCGTTTTGAGGATAAATTAATATTTAATATCAACCTCAATCCTCAACCTAACCAAATGATTGTACCGCTTGCACTTCAGTTACTAATTGAAAATACGGTTAAACATAATGAAATTTCATCTAAAAATAAATTAACCATTCATATTAATGAAGAAAACAATCAATTTATTGTGGTGTCAAATCGAATTCAGCTTAAAAACATAGGAGAAACATCTAAAAACATAGGATTAAAAAATTTGAAACAACAATATAGTTATTTTACGGACATCCCAATTGAAATAAAAAAAGACAACAATACCTTTATCGTTAAATTGCCAGTTATTAATCTATAAATTACAAATAAAAGTAAAATGAGAATATTAATTATTGAAGATGAAAGTCTAGCATCAAAACGTTTAAAACGATTATTAACGCAAATTGACACCAACTTTAACATTGTTAAAATTATAGAAAGTATTGAAGACAGCATTAGTTTTTTATCAAAAAACAAAGTAGATTTAATTTTTTCAGACATTCAATTGTCAGATGGATTAAGTTTTGAAATTTTTGATAAAATAAACGTTGATTGTCCCATCATTTTTACTACAGCTTACAACCAATATGCCATTGAGGCATTTAATACCAATGGTATTGATTATTTACTAAAACCCATAAAAGAAAATCGCTTAAAGCAAGCCATTAATAAATATCAATCACTTAACCAAAACATTAATATTAAACAATTAATTGATGCGGTTAATCAAACTAAAATCAATTATAAAAACAGATTTATGATTAAAGTAGGAGATAAAATAAAATCTATTCCTACAACAGAAATTATTGCCTTTTACAGTTTGCAAAAAGGAACGTATTTACTTACTAATTCTGGTAGAAATTATGTTGTTGATTATTCACTTGCACAAGTAGCCGAAATGTTAAACCCTAAAACATTTTATAAAATTAACCGAAAATGTATTGTGTCAATTAATGCCATTAAAGACATTATAGCCTACACCAACAGCCGATTAAAACTAAATATTGAGCATCTAACACAACAAAACACAGGGTTTGATGATGTTATTGTAGCAAGAGAAAAAGTAAGTGATTTTAAAAAATGGTTGGATGAATAAATGATTTTTCTTTTAACCCACCCTTAAATACTCAATTAAAAATATTAAATTTGACATCTATTATAGAAAATAAAATTTATGTCAAAAAAAGTATTGGTTACAGGGGCTGATGGATTTATTGGAAGCCATTTAGTAGAGGAGCTATTAGAACAAGGTTATCAAGTTAAAGCCTTTTGCTATTACAACTCATTTAATTCTTGGGGATGGTTAGACTCTTTTTCTAAAGAAAAGTTAGACCAAATAGAAATATTTACTGGTGATGTAAGAGACCCTAATGGTGTAAGAACAGCCATGAAAGGTTGCGATATGGTTTTTCATTTAGCAGCTTTAATCGCTATTCCTTATTCATATCACTCACCAGATAGTTATGTTGACACCAATGTAAAAGGCACTTTAAATATTATTCAAGCGGCAAGAGATTTGAACATTGAACGTGTTTTGGTGACTTCAACTTCAGAAATTTATGGTACGGCTCAATATGTACCTATTGATGAAAAACATCCTAAACAACCACAATCACCTTATTCAGCTTCTAAAATTGGTGCAGACTGTATGGCAGATTCTTTTTTCCGTTCGTTTGATATGCCTATTACTATTGTTAGACCTTTTAATACTTACGGACCAAGACAATCAGCAAGAGCTATTATTCCTACAATAATTACTCAATTATTAAACGGATTTGAAGAAATAAAACTAGGCGATTTAACCCCAACTCGTGATTTATTGTTTGTAAAAGATACCGTAAAAGGGTTTATTGAAATATCAAAATCAAATAGCTTAATTGGACACGAATGTAACATTGCTACTAACTCAGAAATTAGTATGCAAAAAATGGCTGATACTTTAATTGAATTAATTAACCCAAACGCCAAAATTATTCAAGACCAAACAAGGTTAAGACCCAAAAAATCTGAAGTATTTAGACTATTTGGCGATAATACAAAAATTATAAAACACACCAACTGGAAAGTGGAACACACCTTAGAACAAGGTTTACAACAAACCATTAATTGGTTTTCAGATAAAAA
>CAYQRJ010000098.1:0-8800 GCA_964419855.1 uncultured Crocinitomix sp. | reverse complement strand
TGAGCTCTTGCTTTTTCTAATTCAGCTGCATTTTCCATTTCATCAGAACTCAAATTAACAAACATTTTTAATTTATATGCTGGATTTTTATCTAAAACCTTAGCAATATTTTCTAAATGCAAATCAGCTCCATCTTCAATATTAGATTTATTTTTAGCAAAATAAACAACAGAATATTTTACTATTTGTTCATCTTTCATTCCTTCAGGATTAACTGGACTTATTGAATAAACAACAGACACCTCATCATTAACATTTTGAGGTTTTTCACAATCACATTGCTCATCATCCTCAATTAAAGTTACAGAAATATTATCAAGATAATAATAAGCGCTTACCATTTGTTGTCCTGTAAACCCTTTTGGTTTTTTAATTCTTTCACTTTTAGTATCTGCATTATTAGAAAAATTACCAATGGTAATAAATTTCTCTCCTCCTTTTGCTGTATAAGTCCCACAAACTTCATCCCAACCAAACATTGCGTTTAAAATAGGATTTCCAACTTTCATGATGTGAGATTCAGCCATAATACTTTTATCTTCTGGTATATTGTATTGTTTTTTAGAGAAAGTTGCAGCAATGTTATTTGAAGCATATTTAGACCCCTCTGCTAAAGACACATAAAATTTAACACAGTATTTCAATCCTTTACGCATTGGTGTAGTTAATTTAGCTGACACATAAGTTCTGGCTTCTTTATCTCCATAACTAAAAGCTTTTATACCAGCATAAACATCTCCATCATACGGGTCTTCTTTTCCATAAGGATTAGTTGTCCCGTAACCCGTTTTAACTTTAGTTGAAAATAAATCTGCTCCGGTTTTTGTCGGTGACATCCAATTGGTTGCGATATGAACTAATCCACCTTTTTTAATTTTTCCGTCTAACTGCTCAAAACTACCATTTTCTAACACATTGTTATAATCTTGTGCTTGGGTAAATATTAATGCAGATACAGCTAATATTGTTAATGCTATTTTTTTCATATTTTAATAATTTTTGTTTGATGTTTTATCAATACGCCCCAAATTTACAATTTGTAAATGAGAATAAAAAATTTCAATCATTTTTTTACGTATAATAGAACATCAAAGTTAAGTTTGTAATGATTTTCAATGCAATCTATACAGATATTATTCCAAAAAATGATATTAACAAATTTTTAACACTTAACAATTAGTTAAAGTTATGATTAGATTTTTTGGGCACTAACAATAATAACGTAGTGGCTATGGCAAAAACCACAACTAAAAATAAAATAGATTTGGTAATGTTTCCTGTAATGTCCTCAACAAACCCAAATAAAAATACACCTACAACCATTCCAATTTTTTCTGTTACATCATAAAAACTAAAAAAAGAGGCTGTATCTTCTGTTTTAGGTAAAAATTTTGAATAAGTGGAACGTGACAAAGCTTGAGTGCCGCCCATTACAAAACCAACAACTGCTGCTAACACATAAAACATTAGTGGAGTTTTAACATATAAATAAGCAAATACACATGCAAAAATCCAAATAAAAGACGCCACAATTAAAGTTTTAATATTACCAAATTTAGCAGAAGTTTTATTAAATAAAAATGCCCCAGGAATAGCAATAAACTGAATAATTACAACAGCAATTATTAATCCAGATTTATCTTCTATCCCCTTAAAAACAACGTCATCTGCAAAAACAATGGCCATAGTCATTACAGTTTGAACCCCCATACTAATAACAAAAAAAGCATATAAATATCTTTTAAGTGTAGTGTGTTTTTTTATAATTTGCCAAACGTTTCCAATCTCTTTATACCCTCTTGCTAAAATATCTTTAGTGATTTTATGCTTTGTTTTCTCTTTTGGTAAGTAATAATAGGTGATATGGCTAAATCCAATCCACCATAAAGCTACCATTAAAAATACTGTTCGTGGTTCAATAATAGGTTGCTCAAAGGTGTTAAAACTATTAAGTAAAACTAAGCAAATTAACAGTAACAAGGTGGCACCAATATACCCCATTGAAAAACCTTGAGCGCTAATTTTGTCGTGATCTTTTGGCTCTGCAATTTCGGGTAAATAAGCATTATAAAACACTAAAGAGTTCCAAAAACCAATACTGGCTAGAAACAACGAAAACATACTCCATTCTAAATGGTGTGCATCAAAAAAGTAGAGGCTAGCTGTAGAAAATGCTCCCAAATAACAGAAAAACCGTAAAAACATTTTTTTGTTACCAGCATAATCAGCCACTCCAGATAAAATGGGAGACAAAATACTAACCACTAAAAATGAAGCTGAAACCACATACGAAAATAAAACCGTACCTGACAGTTCATACCCCCAAAACTCAACCATGTTTTGATTAGGACCTTTACCAACCGACTGAATCATTGCGGTATAAAAAATAGGGAATATAGAGGTGGTAATAACTAAAGGATAAACTGAATTAGCCCAGTCATAAAATGTCCATGCTCTAATAATTTTTTTATTTCCTTTTTCCATCATAAGCCTCAAATATGGCAATAAATTACAAACAAATGGAGTGTATGCTTAATTTTTTTTAACAAAATCTTTTTAAGATGAATATAAAATAACTTTGTTTTTATGATTTAACTTACCTTTGCACCAATGGCAACATTTAAGGACATAGTTAACCAAATGGATTGGAATTCAATACAAGAATCCATTTACAAAAAAAACAGCACAGATGTTGAAAGGGCACTTAATGCACAAAAACCCAATTTAGAAGATTTTAAAGCCCTAATTTCGCCTGCAGCCGAACCTTATTTAGAACAAATGGCACAAAAAAGTCATCAATTAACTTTAGAAAGATTTGGTAAAACCATTCAATTATATGCACCCCTCTATTTAAGCAACGAATGCCAAAACATTTGTACCTATTGCGGATTTAGTTTAGATGTGAAAATTCCACGAAAAACTTTAACTGATGCTGAAATCTTAGCAGAAGTTGAAGTGCTAAAATCTTACGGTTATGACCACGTTTTGTTGGTAACTGGAGAGGCCAACAAAACGGTTGGAGTTGATTACATTAAAAATGCCATTGAAGTCATTAAACCCTATTTTTCTCATATTTCAATAGAGGTTCAACCTTTACACCAAATCGAATACGAAACATTAATAAATGTAGGCTTAAATACCGTTTTAGTTTATCAAGAAACATATAATCGTAACAATTATAAAAAACATCATCCAAAAGGAAAAAAATCTAATTATGACTTTAGAGTAGAAACCCACGACCGATTGGGTAAAGCTGGAATTTATAAAATGGGAGTTGGTATTTTAATTGGTTTAGAAGATTGGAGAACGGACTCCTTTTATGCAGCTACTCACCTTAATTATTTAGAAAAAACCTATTGGCAAACCAAATACTCTATTTCTTTTCCAAGATTAAGACCTTGTGCAGGAGGAGTTGAATTAAAATCGGTGATGAGTGACAAACAATTGGTGCAATTAATATGTGCTTATCGTATTTTTAACCAAGAAGTTGAATTATCTATGTCCACTAGAGAATCAGATACATTTAGAGATAACATTATAAAATTAGGCATTACCTCCATATCAGCAGACTCAAAAACCGACCCTGGTGGTTATGCTAATCCAAAACAAAATTTAGAACAATTTGAAATTCATGATAAACGCACCACAGCTCAATTTGTAAAAAGAATTAAACAACAAGGTTACGAGCCAGTTTTTAAAGGATGGGATAATATTTTACAATAAAAACAGTTGTTAACCACAACCTTTTCAAAAAAAATGCGTCATACCAAAGTGTAAAGCACACAATAAAGTTACCTTTGAAAAAAAAACTACAATAATTAATGTTAAAAGACTTACTTAAAGAAGGCGGTTTATACACCCTAGCTAACTTTTTAACTAAAGGAGTCAGTCTTTTATTAATACCTTTTTACACGGCTTATTTTACGCCAAGTGATTATGGGGTAATTGGTATGCTTGGCGTTTTTGGAGGTTTTGTTTTAGCTATTGTTACTTTACAATTATATCAAGCAACAGGAAGATTTATTGCTGAAGATATAGCTTTGCAAGAAAAACAAAAAATTAGTTCAACATCATTATATTTTACAATTTTTTTATTTATTTTTTTTGTAATCTTAGCTTTCACTTTTAAAAGGAATTTTATAAAAATTTTATCATCAGATGTCAAAATTAAAGAAGATATATTTTTACTATCTATTTATGCATTAAGTATTAATGCTGTTTTTTATGCTCTTAGTACACAATTAAAATCACTAAGAATGGTTAATCAGTTTGCTATTACCTCATTTTTGCATTCCATTTTAAATATATTTTTTATATTATTTTTTGTCTTAGAATTAGATTTAGGGATTTACAGTATTTATTATGCAGGTATTGTTGTTGCACCATTATTAATCTTATTGCAGTTATATTTTTTAAGAAAATATATTATCTTTTATTTTGGGAAAGAAGAAATTAAAAAACTTTTACAATTTAGTATTCCTCTTGTACCTGCAGCTATTGCTTATTTATTGTTAAATTTAACAGACAGGTTTTTTATTAAAGAAATATCAATGTCTGCAAATGGAGTATATGAGGTTGCTTTTAAATTTTCATCAATCATTAGTATTGTAATTGTTGCTTTTCAATCTGCTTTAGCTCCTATTTTGTATCAAGGGCATAAACTTGAAAAAACTAAACTTGAGTTAATTAAAATTTTTAAACTATTTTTTGGAATTGGTACATTAGGTGTTTTAACTCTTTCTCTTTTCTCATACGAGACTCTTTACTTTTTTACGCAACCAGCATATTATGACGCTATGTATATTTTACCTATTTTTTATATAACTATATTCTTTACTGGGTTAGGAATGTTTTCACCAGGCCTACACATCAAACACAAAACTAAGTACATACCAATAATAGTCATATTTTCTGCTATAATTAATATTATACTGAACTTTATGCTCGTGCATAGATACGAACTTGTTGGTGCAGCAATAGCTACACTTGTAAGTACTATTATAAATAGTGTTTTATTATTTATTGTGTCTCAAAAATTATACAAAACAGAATATCCAATTACTTTAGTTTTAAAAGTATTTTTAATTTTTCTTCTTTTTATTTGTTTTGGATATTATATTAACACATTTAATAACTTATCAATGATAAATAAAAGTCTAATTAAATTAATTGTTATTTTTTTATATATACTATTAATTTTTAAATATAAACTAATAAATTTATCATTATTAAAAAAATAACGTATGCAAAAGATTAAAATCAAATTAGGAAACCTTATTGTAAAACTAATTTTATTTTTAGCAAAAAAAGCAAAAATAGACTTAATCCCTGTTGCTTATCAAGAAAATGGCATTACAAAATCTTATAACTATGTTGCATCTGGTGAACTCTACTTTATTAATACATTTTTGCATTCAATTATAAAAACTGATAAACCTATTTTTTATGATGTTGGGGGTAATAAAGGTGATTATACTTTAATGTTAAAAAAATCGTTTCCAAATTCTACGATTACAACATTTGAACCTAACCCTAATACCTTTAAAGTATTGCAAACTAACATTGGTAAGCAAAGTAAATTAATTAATAAAGGTGTTGGTGAAAAACAAGGCGTATTAAAATTGTTTTTTGATGTTAACAATAAAACAAGCGTTCAAGCGTCATCTAACCCTGAAATTATTAAACAAATAGCTAAAACTACAGATTTAGAAAGTGTAACTATTGATGTAATTACGCTAGATGATTATGTAACTGAACCACAAATTGATTTACTTAAAATAGATGTAGAAGGTTTTGAGTTAGAAGTATTAAAAGGAGCAAAACAATTAATAAACGCTAACAAAATTAAAATTATTCAGTTTGAGTTTAATGAAGTTAACATTATTCAAAGGCGATTTTTAAAAGACTTTTATGACTTTTTACCTAATTATGACTTTTTTAGATTAGACGAAAAAAGACTAATACCATTAAAGGAATGGCAACCTAAACATGAAATTTTTATGTTTCAAAATATTATAGCTATTCATAAATGAATCACTTAATTTCCATAATAACTCCTGTTTACAATGTTGAAAAATTCATTGTAGAAACCATTGAGTCTGTTTTAAAACAAACGTATTCAAATTGGGAATTAATTTTGGTAGATGATGGTTCAACTGATGGTTCAGCAAAAGTTTGTAAAGAATATGCTTTAAAAGATGACCGTATAAAATATCTACATAAAACAAACGGTGGACAAGCATCAGCAAGAAATTTGGGAATAAAAAATGCAAAAGGAGAATATATTACATTTTTAGATTCTGACGATTTATATTTTGAAGATAAATTAGAAAACCATTTTAAAGATTTAAAGAATCATCAAGCAGATTTTTATTATGGGGCAGGTTTAATGTTATTTGAAAACAGAAAAGATAATAAAATAGAATCATATAATTGGTTTTATGGTGAAAATTCAGGTCTTGATTTTTTTAAAATTCTTTACCATTCTTGTTCTGTAAATATAAATACTGTTTTGGTTAAAAAAGCATTATTTGACAAAGTTGGTTTATTTGACGAAAGTGCTGAACTGAGAGGGACTGAAGATTGGGATTTGTGGTTAAGAATTGCACTTAAGGTAGAAAGTGTTTACGGAAATCCAGAGCCTAAAGTTTATTATCGAATTCATGGTGACGGCATTCATTTTCAAAAAGCCAATATGAAAATTGGTAAATGGAAGATTTATGAAAAATTTGAAAATCAAAAGATAATAAAGCCATTAGTTAGAAAAAGAGAATACCGTTACATTTTTAGAGAATTATTTAATCATTTACAACAAGAGGGTAGAACAGATGAAATTAAACCTATTTTTAAAGCTTATTTTAAAAAAGACAAGTTTAATTTTGTGGCAATTAAACAATGGTTTTTAATACGCATGTTACCAATAAATTCTTTTTTATGGATAAGCAATAAAATATTATATAGAGTAGGATTTAGATTAGAAAAACTATCTTACAAATTGTTTTTAAATGAGTAAATTAAAAGTTTTACATATCACTCCTTGGTTTCCAAATCCAAATAATAAAATAGAAGCTATTTTTATAGCTGAGCATTTAAAAGCTTTAAATAATTACTGTGACAACCATGTGTTACATATTCAATTTGGTAACAAAAAAAATACTGAAACAGACACTTTTGAAACCATTAAGATTAATCGAATAACTTTAAAACCATTATTTGATAAATGGATTTTTAAAGAAAAATTAGCTTATAAATCAATTGAAAAGTATTTAAAAGCGAACCATCAAAAATATGATGTTATTAATTTTTACATTACCTATCCAAATGCAATTCATATTAATACAATAGCTAAACAATTTCCAACTGTAAAGTTTTGCATGATGGAACAATGGTCAGCTTATCATACTCAATTTAATTTATCAAAAAATAATAAAGGGCGAAACAGAATAGAAAATATATTTAACAACACTATTCCATTGTTTACGGTTTCTAGCGCATTAGGTAAAGATATTCAAAATTTTATAGATAATACAAACAGAAGTTTTGAGGTGATACCAAACTGTATAAATACAGATGTATTTAAGTATAAAACTGAAGTAAAATCTAAAGAATTTATTTTTGCTTCAATAAATAATTGGAGTGTAATGAAAAACCCAATTGTTTTAATTAAGGCATTTAGTATGTTACAAAAATCTTATAACAATGTAAAATTAGTTTTAGCTGGTGACGGTGTTTTAATAAAAGAAATGAAACAATTAGTTTTAGATTTAAAACTTGAAAGCTTTGTTGATTTTAAAGGCAGAATTTCAAAAACAGAAGTGGTTGATGTTTTACAACAGTCTAATGTATATTGTCAATCGTCAAATTACGAAACATTTTCAGCCATTTGCATAGAATCTTTAGCAACTGGCACTCCAGTAATCGCTACTAAAGTTGGTGGAATGGTAGATTTTATTAATGATACCAACGGCATTTTAGTAGATGATTTAGAAGTTGAAAGTTGGTTTTTGGCTTTAGAAAAAATGTATTTGAATTATGACAACTACAATAAAAAACAAATTGCAGAAGATTGTAAAGCAAAATTTAATTCAAAAGCAGTTGGTGAATTATACTATTCAAAATTAATGAATGTGTTTAATGAAAAATAAAACAATCCTTTTAATATCACCAGAAGCTTGGGGTATAAACTTTGTATCCAAGCATCATTATGCCAATTATTTAGCAAAACACAATACCGTTTATTTTTTAAACCCAGTTAACAATTCAATTATTAACCCATTTGGTAAAGTAAACGCCAAAGTAAAACAAATTAAAGATAATTTATTTCAAGTCAACTACCAAAATTTATTACCAAGGTTAAATGTTTTACCAAAATTTGTACAGCAATTTATTTTTAAAAAACAAGCCCAACAAATACAAAAAGCATTAGGCATTAAACAATTCGATATTGTATGGAGTTTTGATCCCTATCGCTTTTGGAATCAAAAAGTGTGGTCAACAGAAAAAACAATTTATCATACAGTAGATTTTCATCCACAAGCTAAATTTGAGAAAGAAGCCTGCCAATCATCAGATTTTGTTTTAGGAGTAACACCTTTAGTTATTAAATCTATAACTCAATATACAAATCTAATACACAGAATTGGGCATGGAGCAGATGTTGATAATTTTATAATAGATAAATCAATAAAAATACCAGGTAAAAATAAAATAAAAGCTTGTTATACCGGTAATTTTCATAAACATATAAATTACGATTTACTTATAAATATTGCTAAAGAAAATACAGATGTCGATTTTATTA